>NZ_REBN01000148.1 GCF_007692705.1 Mongoliibacter sp. | reverse complement strand
ACAAGAAGCCACTAAGGCCGCGAGTACTATATATTTGTAATTTTTAAATATGCTCATAAGATTTGGGAATATTAGTTTAACAATTCATCAAATGTGATGGAGATGTAATAAATCGCACCAATCGTTGGTCCACCGAAGTTCTGGATGTACCTCTGATTGAAAAGGTTTGATCCACCCAACTTAAGGATTGACTTTAAGTCCTTCAATCTGTAGCTTACCTGAGCATCGAAGTTGTGTATTTCAGGAACGTCACCAGCTGCAAATGTAGATTCCCAACGGAATGCACTTTGATACCTATAGGTAACACCAAATCCCAATTTATCTGTTACTTTTCTGTTTGCAAATGTAATATTTGTCTTATGCTCTGGCGTGTTGAAATCGTTTAAGAAATCATCTCCAATATTAGATATCAACCTATTAAAGTTATAATTACCACTAAGCGTAAAATTGCTTGGAAGGCTATAGGTAAGGCCAATTGCAGCACCATGAGCTCTTATCTCTTCATCTACAATGTTTGTGTAAGTCTGGAATGTATTTTCCATTCCGGGAGTAGTGATAGGAGTCAAAAGGGTAGGAGCATTAATAGCATTTAAAGCACCTTGGTCTGTATTTGGCATCGCACCTGGGAAAACCGGTCCTGGAGCTCTTCTTACAGCTGTTTGTGTGATGAAATCATTATAGATATTATAATAATAAGCTGCATCTATCAACAACCTGTTGTCCGCTATCAAACTCTTATACCCAACTTCAAAAGACTGCACTCTTTCAGGCTTAAGCTCTGGGAGAGATTCAACTCTCTCAAGCAAACCAGTTGCCCTTGGATCTACTGGAGAAAGTCCACCTCCAACTGCTGCTACATAATTGTTCACAGAAGCTAAAGAAAAGGAGTTTTCGAAAATATTGTATTTTTCCCTGTAGAATGGTAATCCACCAATTAATCTTGCAGAAACTACGTTGAGGTCAATGTGCTGTCCTTGGGTAGTAGGATTTCTGAAACCTGTTTGATAAGATACCCTGAAGTTGTTATTCCCTTCTGTAAATACACCCGAAAGTCTTGGGTTAAATTGTCCCTTAAAATTCTCATTCTTGTCATACCTAAGGGAACCTGTAATTTTCAATTTATCATCTATGAATCTTTTTGCACCTTGGGCAAATGCACCGATTTCCTGTATGGTGATATCGTTTCCTTCAGTATCTGCAAAAATTGTCCCATTGGATCTTAAGTCATATACCCTGTAAGAGCCTCCAACTTGAAGGTCCATAAAGTCAATTTCATTTTTGAAATCATATTGACCTTCCAACATATTCATCCTAGACCTATCGTCAAACAAAGATCCTTGAGGAATTACTTCCCCTCTTACGGCCCTCGCAGCGGCATCAAATTCAGGAGTCCCAGGCATTATTCTTCCAGTGTCTGCCACACCTCTTGCAAATCTATGAGCAGCAGCCTGCTGTTCTGGTGTTCCCATTTGACCTGGAGCTACTCCCTGTCCTTGTAATAAGTTTGTCAGGTATGCTCCGGCATACTGACCAAACCAATCGCTGTTGGATTTCCATCTGTCATTGATTGCGACACCTGTTAAATCAGCTATAAAAGAATCACCAGAATTCTCAATAGTTGTATAGGCTCTTAGGAAGTAATTATCCGCTTTAAGTTCAAGTTTGTGCTGGATAATCGAGAAATTGGCCAAAGAATATCTTTGAGCGCCCGTGTAGACCGATGTACCCGCACCGTAATTAACAGTATAAGATAGCTCTGAATTATCTGTTACCCTGTAGTGAAGGGCACCATTTAGTTTAAGGTTTCTAGCATTATAATCAACCAGTTCTCTTTCATCATAACCCGTTCTAGATACTATTTGGTCTGGTAGACTATTTACGGCTGGACCAAATGCTTGCTGTAAAGCAGCTACATTTCTTAACAGACCAAGGTTATTAGCAACTTCATCTCCAAACACGTGAACTCTATTTGCACCTGGGTTGAAATCAAGATTGCCTTGATTTTCTCTTGCAAGATCTGTTTGATCAGTACCATGCCAGTCAATGGCCTCCATGTAAGAAGCATTTAATTTAAAGGCGATTTTGTTGTTGAATGCTTTGGCATATCTGATTGACCCTTCATACATAGGCTGAGCACTTTGAGGTTCTCCTGGTCTGCCATTCACATGGTTGACGCCTTGCTTGTAGAAGGCACTTAGACCTTGGTATTCAAAAGGACTCTTACTGTTCACCAAAAGAATACCATTAAAAGCATTGGGACCATATAGGGCTGAAGCTGCACCAGGAATAAACTCCACTGATTCCACATCAAGCTCAGATGGACCATTTAAGTTACCTATTGGAAAGTTGAGTGCAGGTGCCTGCGTATCCATTCCGTCTGTTAACTGCACAAACCTTGTATTACCTGTGGAATTGAATCCACGGGCATTGATGATTTGGAAGTTGATGGATGATGAGGTCACATCCACACCTTTAAGGTTAGCAATACCTTTATAATAGTTGTCTGCAGGGGTATCACGAATAGCTAAAATATCCATTTTCTCAATCGATACGGGAGATTGAAGGATACTTTCTTCTACTCTAGATGCAGAAACCACAACTTCTTGACCAAGCATTGATTGCTCTGCCAAGGTTACCCTAAGGTTGCTCACATTGGCATCAGTAATTTCAATTTCTTTGGGTGCAAAACCAATCATAGAAAAAACTAAAGTAAGGGGTGGTGCTTGATTTACCCTTAGGTTGAAGTTACCTCGTAGGTCAGTTACCGTTCCTATTACCCTTCCTTTTACCAAGATGTTCACACCGATAAGGGTTTCGTTGCTTCCTTCTTCTATCACAGTTCCTGAAATAGAAGTAGTCTGAGCATACACTTGCCCAGTACTGAAGGAAACCAAGGCGAACAGCAATAAAACTGAAAGCCAATTACTTTTTGTAAAATTTTGCATAAGCTACAATGGGTTAATGTTGAATATTGCTTAAAAGCAATTATAACTTGTTAATTAGTGTGAAATTTAGATGAATTTCCTAATTATCAATAGATATACAGAAAAATAATTTCGTGAATCTTTCAACTCCAAAATAAATTATTTTGGAAATCAATTCATTCTCAAGGGGAAACATTGAAATAATCTTAAAAAATCCATTATATATTTAAAATCAAAACCGCATTATTTCAATTTCATTAAACTTTTATAAAAAAAATTGAAGTCTAAAAAAGCTCAATTATTTGAAAGAATTAAGGGCAAAAAAACCCGTTCTTTTTGGAAACAGGTTTTTTTAACTTGACTAAAGATGCCTTTGGAAGTGGTGCCAAAAATAAATAAAGACATGCTATTTAAATCGAAGCGTTCCTAAAGGCTTGACTGAACACCATCGGAAGACAAATAAATTTCAGAATACCTTGTCAAAACGAATGCGAATTTTAAATGGCTATGTTCTCTTTTATTTTCTGACAAATAAATTTTAAATGATCAGATTAGCTTTTCTTTTGATTTTCTGCATTTACATGTCTTACGAGTCTGTCGCAAAGCTCTTTAATTTCTTCTGACATGTATTCGTCTCCTGTACTGTTGAGGATAGTCTGCGCCATTCCTCCTAGAACATCTATATAGAAACGTTTCATTTCTACTACAGACATTTCCTCAGTCCAAAGGTCAATGCGTAAGGTACTGTGGTTGACACTGTCCCAAACATTCAGGCTGATGCTCTTGGTGTCCTCCATTCCTTCACTTTCCTTGTCTGAAGCATCCCATTTAATGGTCTTCGGTAAATTTTTTTCATCCAGTTGGATGTTGAATTTTATTTCAGAATTTTTCATCGGTGCATTTTTAATTCGACCGCAAAACTATGAAAAAAAAATTTTGTCGCTATTTATTCGGGACTTCAATTCCTTTATTTCTATTTTTAAGCCATGCAATGGACTACTTCGTTTGATATCCCTGAAGGGGAAGTTAAAATTAATCACCAATCTTCTGTATTTTCTATAGGTTCCTGTTTTTCATCTATGATTTCAGAAAAGCTTTCTGAACGTAAATTTCAAGTGCTGAACAATCCTTTTGGAACCATCTTTAATCCCATTGCTTTGGCGCAATTGATGGAAGACTCAATTCTCGAAATGCCCATCAATGCGAAAGCTATGCTGGTGCGAGATGGCCTTCATTTGCACTATGGTATGCATTCAGATGTAGTGGCTTACAGTCAGGACTCTTTGGAACGTCTGATTCATAAAAAACAGCAGCTTACCAAGCAGGTTTTGGAATCAGCGACTCATATTTTCCTGACCTTTGGTACGGCTTGGGTGTATGAACATCTGGGGACAGGTCAGGTGGTGGCAAATTGCCATAAGCAAGCAGCCAAAAACTTTGAAAAAAGACTGCTTCACCCTGATGAGATTCAGAAGGCGTTTAGTGGATTTTTCAATATCCTGAGGCAAGTCAATCCTGATGTCCAAGTACTTCTTACTCTTAGCCCCGTGAGACATGTAAAAGATGGTATCCCTGAAAATCAGCTTAGTAAGTCTATCTTAAGGTTAGCTGCACACGATTTGACTGAGACCTATGATTTTATCAAATATTTCCCCAGCTATGAAATTATGGTGGATGAACTTAGGGATTACAGGTTTTATAAGGACGATTTGATCCATCCCAATTCCCAAGCTGAGGATTTTATCTGGGAGAAATTCAAAAAATCCTGGATTGATCCGTCTTCTTACCCACTTATTCAGGAGTTTGAAGGGATAAAGAGGGACTTGGCACACAAAGCGTTTAATCCTGATAGTCCTGCTCACATGAAGTTTTTGGATAACCTTCAAAAGAAATTGGAACGATATAGTAGGGATTATGATTTTTCTAAAGAGTTGGATGCACTCAGAAAACAACTGCAGTATAGAGGGAAATAATTTTCTTGCCTGATGTAGTACTTTAAATTGGCTGTCATCAGGTTTGCCAGGCTTTTGAGAATATTCCATTATAGATAGCCTTTATAGATTATTATGAATAGACTTAAAAACGCCCAGTCTCCCTATTTGCTTCAACATGCCAATAATCCTGTGGATTGGTTTCCCTGGGGAGAAGAAGCATTGCAGAAATCTAAAAAGGAAAACAAGCCAATCATTGTTAGTATTGGTTATTCTGCTTGCCACTGGTGTCATGTGATGGAAAAAGAGTCTTTCGAGGATGAGGCTACTGCTGGTATCATGAATCAGTATTTTGTATGCATTAAAATTGATAGGGAAGAAAGACCTGACCTGGATAATATATATATGGATGCGATTCAGGCAATGGGGCTGCAGGGAGGATGGCCACTGAACGTTTTTTTGATGCCCGATCAAAGGCCTTTTTATGGCGGCACATACTTCCCTAATAAACAATGGAAAGCTCTGCTTCAAAATATTGGGGAGGCATATGAAAAGCACTTTGAGCAACTGATGGAAAGTGCGGAAGGTTTTGGTAAAAGTCTCCAAACCTCAGAGTTTGACAAATATGGTTTGGCGCATGATGAGCTCCAACTTTCAAAGTTGGAATTGGAACTCATTGTGAAAAAGCTGGAAGATCAGTTTGATCCTGAATGGGGAGGAATGAACCGCAAACCCAAATTTCCAATGCCTGCCATCTGGTCTTTCTTATTGGAATACGCACAAGTTAAAAGAGATGACACGCTCCTGCACAAGGTATTCTTTACCTTGGAGAAAATGGGGATGGGAGGGATTTATGATCATCTGCGTGGTGGTTTTGCCCGATATGCTGTTGACGGCGAGTGGTTTGCACCACATTTTGAAAAAATGCTCTATGACAATGGGCAATTGTTGGAATTGTATGCAAGTGCTTTTGCAATTACAGGAGATGATTTTTTCAAGGAAAAAGTTGTAGAAACAGTCGCTTGGCTCAAACATGAAATGCTTCATGAAGAGGGAGGGTTTTATGCTGCTCAAGATGCGGATTCAGAAGGGGTAGAAGGGAAGTTTTATACCTGGACCTACAAGGAACTTGAAAGCCATGTTGGAGAAGACATGGATTGGTTGAGAAAGCTTTATAATTTGAAATATCCAGGCAATTGGGAGGAGGGAGTCAATATACTGTTTCAAACCAAAGCATATGATGAACTTTCCTCTGAGGAGGGATTGACTAAAAATGCATATATAGAAAGATTAAACAAGCTCAAAACAAAGCTTTTGACAGTTCGCAATCAAAGGATTTACCCTGGACTAGACGATAAAATCCTAAGTGGTTGGAATGGTTTGATGATTTCAGGATTGGTAAAAGCATACCTGAGTGGAGCTTGTCCTGAGGCACTTTCCCTTGCTGTGAAAAATGGTGAATTTATTTTGCGGAAAATGCATGATAGCGGACAGTTATACCGCTCTTACAAAAATGGGAAAGCTTACACACCTTCATTTTTAGAAGATTATGCTGCCCTGATCAGAGCATGTATAGACCTTTATCAAGCTACATTTGAGGTGAAATGGTTGAATCATGCTAAGGCTTTGACGGATAAGGTAATAGATGATTTTTATGATAAAGAGGATGGATTTTTCTTTTTCAATAATCCCCGAGCAGAAAAACTTATTGCCAACAAGAAAGAACTATTTGACAATGTCATTCCCGCATCCAATTCTATGATGGCCAAAAACCTTCAGGATTTATCCCTTTTTTATTACCATGATCCATATGCTGAAATCTCGCAAAAAATGTTGGGTGCAATCAGAAAGCTGATCGTCCAGGAGCCAGGGTTTTTATGTAATTGGGCATCTTTATACCTTTCTGCCTTATTGCCAAAAGCTGAAATTGCCATTGTTGGAAAAGGAGCTCTAGATAAAGCTAGGGCATTGCAGAGTCAAGTACATACTGGAATTGTGGTAGCTGCGTCAGAAAGTGTCAATGAAAATATACCGCTTCTATTTCAAAAACGTGCAGACAAAGAAGGAAATGCTTTAATTTACGTTTGTGTTAACAAAGCTTGTCAGCAACCTGTATCTTCGGTTTCTGACGCCATAAAACAAATCCCTGATTTAAGTTAAACTGATTTTGGAAAATCTTTTTGGAGAAACAATTGGACAAGAAACAGAGTCTACCGGACTTTTTGCAGATGTCATTATCCCTGTCCCTATTCCAAAGCTTTTCACTTATAAAATACCCAGAAGCATCAAAGATGATATAGGCATTGGCTTTAGGGTAATCGTCCAGTTTGGACAAAAGAAAATTTTGACGGGTATTATCGCTAAGGTACACCAAAAACCTCCGGCTGCCTACGATGCCAAACCCATTTTGGATTTATTGGACAACCATGCAACTGTCAATCCTCTTCAAATCAGGTTTTGGGCTTGGATGGCTGAGTACTACTGTTGCAATATAGGTGAGGTAATGAATGCTGCTTTGCCCTCCGGACTCAAACTTAGCAGCGAAAGTAAAATACAATTAAACCCAACTTATGACTCGGATACTTCTCCTTATCCCTTGGATGACAGGGAAGATCTTCTGCTCCAAGCTTTGGCGAATAAAAGTGAAATGACTTATGAGGACTGCGAAACTGTATTGGGAATCAAGTCTATTCATGGAATAATCAAAAGTTTGGTAATCAAAGAAGCTATTTTGGTCTTTGAGCAGGTAAGGGAAAAATACAGTCCTAAAGTGGAAACACGGATTCGGATGTCTAAAGAGTTTGTGGCTAATAAGAATGCCTTGGAAGCTATTTTTCAGGAACTCTCCTCTAAGCCCAAACAAGAGGAGATTTTACTCAAATACCTTCAGGAGGTTCCTGTTTACCAAAAAGCTGAACTTAATTCAAAAGGAGTTGAGAAATCTATTTTCTCAGAAGCTGGGCTCTCAGCTTCTTCCCTTAAAACACTTATTAAAAAGGGGATACTGGAAGAATATAAAATCATTATCAGCCGATTTAAGGAAGAAGAACAGTCTGATGAGGAGGTTGTACTCTCTGAATTACAAGAGCAGGCATTAGAACAGATAAAATCTCAGTTTCAGGATAAAAACACATTACTACTACACGGCATAACAGGCAGTGGCAAAACAGAGATTTACATTACTTTGATCAAGGAAGCTTTGGCTAGTGGTTCACAGGTGCTGTTGCTGCTTCCTGAAATTGCCCTGACCACACATATGGTGGGAAGATTGAGGCAGGTATTTGGAAGTAATATGGGGGTTTACCATTCCAAGTATTCTGATAACGAGCGTGTGGAAGTATGGAATGGCGTATTAAGTGGAAAGATTTCCTTTGTGGTAGGTGTCAGGTCATCTATATTTTTGCCATTTGATAGTTTAGGCCTGGTAGTGGTGGATGAGGAACATGAGTCTTCATTCAAGCAGTTTGATCCAGCTCCCCGGTTTCAGGCAAGAGATGCTGCCATCATGCTGGCTTGGTTACATCAGGCAAAGACCATTTTGGGTTCTGCCACTCCTTCCTTTGAATCCTTTTATAATGCCCGCACAGGAAAATATGGATATGTGGCTCTTGGAGAAAGATATGGGGAAGCACAGTTGCCTGAGTATCAATTGGCTGATATGTTGGTGGATAAAAAAAAGAACCTCCTCAAATTAGATTTTACCCGGCTTTTAAGGGAAAGTATTCAGGAGGCCTTGGATAATCAGGAACAGGTTTTGATTTTTCAAAACAGAAGGGGATATGCACCTTATATTTCATGTGAAGAATGCGGATGGATTCCAGAATGTGAACATTGTGATGTGAGCCTTACCTATCATCAGTTTAATGAAGAAATGCGCTGTCATTACTGCGGTTTTAAAGAAAAAG
Organism: Mongoliibacter sp.; assembly: GCF_007692705.1. GTDB lineage: Bacteria > Bacteroidota > Bacteroidia > Cytophagales > Cyclobacteriaceae > Mongoliibacter. The sequence continues at coordinate 39,526 of NZ_REBN01000148.1, read as the reverse complement.
TACCTCAAACATGCCCTGCTTGTGGCAGTAATAAGTTGAGTGCAGTGGGCTTGGGTACGGAGCGTATAGAGGAAAGTATTTCGCTACTCTTTCCAGAGGCAAGGGTAGCCAGGATGGATTTGGATACCACAAGAAGTAAATATGGATATCAGAGGCTTTTGGAAGAATTTGGTGCGGGTAATGTAGATATTCTGGTTGGAACACAGATGATTACCAAGGGGCTGGATTTTGAAAAAGTTACAGTTGTTGGGATAATGGATGCAGACAGGATTTTGTTTTTCCCTGATTTTAGAGCGGGGGAAAGGGCTTTTCAACAGATTACCCAAGTAGCCGGTAGGGCAGGAAGAAGGGATAAAAAAGGTAAAGTAATCATTCAAACAAGGAAACCGGAGCAGCAGATCTTCAATCAGATCATTCTTGGAGACTATAAGAATTTCTATATTCAGGAAATGGGAGAACGTCAGCGGTTCTTTTACCCACCCTTTGTGAAGATCATTAAAGTTACTACAAGACATAAGGATTATAAGACTGCGGAGCGGGCTGCAAGGAACATGCACAACCTGATGGGGGATATTCCGGTCAAAAAAATTATGCTGGGGCCAGAGAAAGGTTTAATTGGCAAAATCAAGAACCAATTTATTTTTGAAAGCATTGTCAAAGTGGATAAATCAGGAAATGCTCAAGCCCAATTTAAACATGATTTACAAATTTTGATCAATGAATTGACTTCCCAAAAAGAATATAGGTCGGTAAGGTTTGTGGTGGATGTTGATCCTTACTGAAAAAGTTTTCAGAAATACGTATCAGCTTTTAAAGCTTAAATACCTTTCACCAATGGTTGAATTCTTAAAACAGAAAATCCTCACTCCTTTGATTTTCATTTCCAACTACTAGAACAAAAGGAAATAAAAAGCATCTTATATCCATTTTTTCAGAAAGAATATCTTTCTAACAAAACAATCGAAGTTTTTGTATGTTATTTTATTGCTTTTATCTTTGCTCACCGATGGACAAAATGCTTACATATCTGACATATTTTTATGCAATCGCTAAGGCTGCTGCAGTTCATCATTTCCATCATTCCTCCTGAGGAGGAATATTGTTTACATATCGCCCGAGGAAGGCTGTTGGTATATCATACAGTCCTATTATCCAAAATTATTTATTTCATTTTGATACTAAACGTATATTGCATACATGAATCCAATCATTAGAATTGCTGTCCAAAAAAGTGGCAGATTAAGCGAAGACTCGTTAAGCCTTATTAAAGAATGCGGCATTAAGTTTTACAATGGAACGGGAAAACTTAAATCCACATCTACCAATTTTCCAATTGAATTTCTATTTCTTCGAGACGATGATATTCCTGGCTATGTAGCGGACGGAGTTGCCGACCTCGGTATTGTTGGTGAAAATGAGCTTGTAGAAAAAGATAAAGATGTCAATGTTTTGAAAAAACTTGGTTTTTCTAAGTGCAGGCTTTCACTTGCCATTCCCAAAGGGGAGGAATATACCAATATTCATCATTTTCAAGGAAAAAACATTGCAACTTCCTACCCAAAAATCTTAAGTGATTTCCTGGAAAATCAAAATGTCCACGCAGAAATACATGAAATTTCTGGCTCCGTGGAAATAGCACCTAGCATAGGATTGGCAGAAGGTATATGTGATATTGTGAGTTCGGGTTCTACTCTGATGATGAATGGACTGAAGGAAGTGGAAACGATTTTTAAATCTGAGGCTGTGCTCATCTGTAACAAGAAGCTTGATGCAGAGAAACTGGAAATTGTGGACAAACTTCTTTTTAGGATGAATGCCGTTCAAAAAGGAAAAAGCAACAAGTATGTGCTTTTAAACGCTCCAAATGATGCTTTGGATAAAATAATCAGTTTAATTCCTGGAATGAGAAGTCCGACGATTTTGCCATTGGCTCAGGAAGGATGGTCTTCCGTACATTCTGTGATTGCTGAGGATCAGTTTTGGGAAAACATAGAAGAACTTAGGTCAGCAGGTGCTGAAGGCATCCTTGTGGTTCCTATTGAAAAAATGGTGATCTGATTTTCTTTAAAAAAGGAGTATGTTTAATGAATCTGCATGATTTAAGTATACTTTATAATTCATTGATTGATGAGATCGGGCCTTTCCGCTTCAGGCAGGTAAAATGAAATTTTCACACATTTGAGCCTCGGTAGTTATTGGGGTAAATTGCAATATTCCGTCCCGATAAACCTGGACAAGTTATGACCTCTGAAAAACAAATTATAAACACATGAAACGAATATATAATCCTACCAAGTCTGAATGGAAGAAGGCGCTGAAAAGACCTGTTCAGAAAACCAAGGATATTGAGAAAATAGTAAAGCCCATCATGCGAAAAGTCAAACGTCAGGGAGATAAAGCGCTGATCAAGTTTGCCTTGGAATACGATCATGTACAGGTTAAAAATCTCTTGGTAAGTCCTGAAGAAGTGAAACAGGCAAAGGATAAAGTTTCCCCAGAACTTAAAGAGGCAATTATTCTAGCAAAGAATAATATTGAAAAATTTCATGAGGCACAGATTGCTCCCGACCTGGAGATGGAAATCATGCCAGGAGTAATGTGCATGAGAAAATCAGTCGCTATTCAGAAAGTTGGTCTTTATGTTCCGGGAGGTACAGCGCCCCTTTTCTCTACAGTACTGATGTTGGGTATACCTGCAAATATTGCTGGTTGTGATGAAATAGTATTGTGTACTCCACCTGATAAGGAGGGAAATATCCATCCTGCCATCCTCTTCACGGCGGATCTGATTGGGATTGATAAAATCGTTAAAGCAGGAGGCGCTCAGGCCATTGCAGCCATGACTTATGGAACAGAATCAGTTCCTAGAGTGGATAAAATATTTGGTCCTGGTAATCAGTATGTTACTGCTGCAAAGCAGTTGGCAGTGAAAAAAGGTTTGGCCATAGACATGCCTGCCGGACCATCTGAGGTTTTGGTTTATGCAGATAATTCTGCCATACCGGCTTTTGTCGCATCAGACCTCTTGTCTCAAGCAGAGCATGGAGTCGATTCACAGGTAATCTTGGTGGCCAGTTCAGAGATCGTAACAGATAAGGTAATGAAGGAATTGGAAGCTCAGCTTGAACTCCTTCCAAGAAAGGAAATTGCGAAAAGAGCATTAGAAAACTCTGTTACTGTGATTGTAGGTAATGAAGAAAAAGCCATTCAATTGATTAATGATTATGCACCTGAGCACCTTATCATCTGTGTCAATAATGAAGAGGAAGTGGTTTCCAGAATAATAAATGCAGGTTCAGTATTTATTGGTAATTATACACCGGAGTCTGCCGGAGACTATGCTTCCGGAACAAACCATACGCTTCCTACTTATGGTTATGCGAAAAGTTATTCAGGGGTATCTTTAGACAGCTTTGTCAAAAAGATTACTTACCAGAAAATCACAGAAGAGGGGATAAAAAATCTTGGACCGACAGTAGAAATTATGGCTGGAAATGAACTTTTGGAGGCCCACAAAAATGCAGTGACAATTAGGCTAAAATACCTGGAAGGAAAATAAGATGGCATTTGAACTTCAAAAATTACTTCGACCCCATATATTGAATATCAAACCTTATTCTTCAGCTCGAGATGAATATTCAGGAAAAATAGGGGTCTTTTTGGATGCCAATGAAAACCCTTATGGATCGCTGACGGGTGATGATTTCAATAGGTATCCCGATCCTTATCAGGCAGATATCAAGCAAAAGCTGGCACCTATAAAAGGAGTGAAGGTTGAGCAGATTTTTCTTGGTAATGGGAGCGATGAGGCAATTGATCTGCTGATGCGCGCTTTCTGTAATCCAGGGAAAGATAACATCATACTTTTGCCTCCAACTTACGGCATGTATGAAGTATCAGCCGCTATCAATGATATTGCCATCAAAAAGGCTCCCCTCACTGAAGATTTTCAACTTCAGCCTGAATTGGTTTTTTCCTTGGTAGATAAGGATTCAAAAGTGATTTTTATTTGCTCTCCTAATAATCCAAGTGGAAATAAAATGGATAGAAATGCCATCCGGAAAATTATTGAAGGTTTCGATGGCTTGGTGGTGGTCGATGAAGCATACATTGACTTTTCTGACGAACCGAGTTTTACTGAAGAGTTGGAAAGGTATCCCAACCTCTTGGTAATGCAGACATTTTCCAAAGCTTGGGGACTGGCCAATTTACGGATTGGAATGGCATTCGCCTCAAAGGATATAATCCGCATCCTAAATTTGATCAAGCCACCGTATAATATATCCGGACTGACTCAGCAAAAAGTATTGGAGTCATTGGAAATGTCTGGAGATATTAAAAACCTGGTCCATAAAGTATTTGAAGAAAAATTATACCTGGAAAACGAATTGCCACAGTTTCCTTTTGTAAAAAAAATATTTTCATCTCAAGCCAATTTTCTATTGGTCAAAATGGATAGGGCAAGGGAAATATACGAATACCTGATTAAGCAAATGATTATCTTGCGCGACAGATCGAAAGTCCAATTATGCGAAGATTGTCTGAGAATATCGTTGGGAACGCGAGAAGAAAATATGGCCCTTATCCAAGCATTAAAAACCTACAGTTCAACCTTAAAATAAAATTACCCCGATGAAAAAAGTATTGTTTATAGATAGGGATGGTACCATTATCAAAGAACCACCTACTGATTTTCAGGTTGATAGTTTGGAGAAATTAGAGTTTGTACCTAAAGCAATCTTTAATTTAAGAAGAATAGCTGAAGAGACTGATTATGAGTTAGTAATGGTTACAAACCAAGATGGTCTTGGAACTGAATCTTTTCCTGAGGCAGACTTTTGGCCGGCTCAGTATAAAATGTTAAAGACATTGGAAAACGAAGGGATTATTTTTTCTGCCATACATATTGATAAATCTTTTGAGCATGAAAATCTACCTACCCGAAAGCCCGGTATTGGACTATTGAAAGGATACCTTAATGGAGAGTATGATATGGCCAATTCTTACGTGATTGGGGATAGGAAAACCGATGTGCAGTTGGCAAAAAACTTAGGTTCCAAATCTATTTTTATTGGAGAGGATTTACCGGAAGCAGATTTCTCTACAACTGATTGGGATGCAATTTTTGAGCATTTGAAAATGCCTTCAAGGATGGGAGAGGTAAGAAGGAAAACATCCGAAACAGACATTCATGTAGTCGTCAATCTTGATGGAACAGGCAAATGTGATATTTTTACAGGATTACCATTCTTTGACCATATGCTAGAGCAACTTGGAAAGCATGGTGCTGCTGATTTATGGATTGAAGTAAAAGGCGACCTGCATATTGATGAGCACCATACTATAGAAGATACTGCTTTAGCTCTGGGTGAAGCTTATCTTCAAGCATTGGGAGATAAAAAAGGGATTTCCCGCTATGGATTTTTACTCCCCATGGATGATGTTTTGGCACAGGTTGCTATTGATTTCGGAGGAAGGCCTTGGATGGTATGGGATGCAGAATTTAAGAGGGAAAAAATAGGAGATATGCCCACAGAGATGTTTTTCCATTTCTTCAAATCCTTCAGTGATACTGCCAAGTGCAACTTGAACATAAAGGCAGAAGGCAACAATGAACATCACAAAATTGAAGCGATTTTCAAAGGATTGGCACGTGCCATTAAAATGGCTGTTAAAAGGGATTTGAAATCATTGAATCAATTGCCAAGCACCAAAGGTGTACTTTAAAACAACAGTTGACGGTGCTTCTTATAAGTGAAATTGTGCTATGGGAGTATCAAATGGTAACTTCCTGAGAACATAAATAAAAAAGGAGGATTCAAATGAACCCTCCGTTTTTTATTAATAAAACCAATCAACCTTGTACCACAGCACTTCTCAATCCTTCACTGAGTAACAATCCTCCAAACTCATTTATAATGGATTCAGGTACTCCCAGATTGGTAGCGGCTTCCACTACAGCACCGATAAACAAATCATAATCTGCTTCTGTCACCAAACCTGTCATCCTAGAGTTTACCTCAGGGTTATGTGCATCTACCATATTCAATCCAGTGTATTGAATGTTCTGAGATCCAATATTCGCGGCCAAGAAATCACTGAAATCACCTACCAATGCTGCGAAGCCGGATAAGTCATTAGCGCCAACTTCAGCCAATAAGACAGAGAAATATGGCAATAAATCATCGTAAGTTCCTCCATCATTGGTAGCGATAACCAATACAGTTTCTGTAACAACAGCCCTCAATGGAATATAACCTGCTTCAATCAATTCTCCCTCATTATCGGGGTCTGACACTAATCCTGAACCACCTAATCTTGTATAGAGATCAAGCATCTCGCCATCTGCTCTCTGCACTATTGGTTCTCTTATAGATTCTAATAAGGATCCTACAGGACCCAAGACCTCATTTGAAGTAATTCCAGCCTGTGCAGCACCTTCAACCACAGCTTGAACAAACAAATCATAATCTGCATTATTGATAAGTCCATTCATCCTTGAATTTCTTGAAGGATCATGCGCCGCAACCATTTCTAAACCTGTGTATTCAAAATTCTTCGCCCCAGTTGCTTCTGCAAGAAACTCGGTAAAATCCATGACAAGCATGTTCAATCCTGATGTTTCGTTCCTTCCTACTTCTGATAGCAAAACTGAGAAGTAGGGCTGAAGAGCGTCATATTTGCCATCTTCATTGGTAGCAATGGTCGTGACAGTATTGATTACTACTGTTCGCAAGTTCAAGAAACCTTGTTCTATCATCTGATTTTGGTTCAGAGGGTCTTGCACCCTGGTTTCCCCACCTAGTTGGGTTGCATAGAAAGAATCGTCAGGCTCTTCTGTCATGGGCGGTGTTGGCATTTCTTCCTGTTCACAGGAGCTCAAGCCTACAACCACAAAAGCTAAAACGGCCAACAGCCATGAATGTATTTGTTTCATAATTGTATTGTTTAGTTAAAGATTAATTTTGGAAAGATTTTTGAAAAAAAGCACCAAGTTTGTAGGTGATTGAATTTTTATCTATTGCCGGACAGCTCTGCGCAAGCATTTCTTCCGATGGTTGAAACAAACTCGCTTGCTCCATAAAATTCTCATTGATGGACGCTACAAGATCATGTGGTGATTGAGCTTTCCTGTCGTAAAGACATATGATATGCCCATTTGAAAAATTAACCCTAACATCCTTGACTCCCTCTAATTGGACAAGGTGTAATTTGATCTGATTTCCATTTTCAGGTTCTATAGCTTCTGGAAAATCGATTCTACTCATGGTCAATGAAGTCACTGCACCTTCTTTTTGCTGAGTGACCATGTAAATGTGAACGGCTAGTATGGCAGTGAAAAAGGCCGCTATTGAAATTATTCCGAATAATATTCTTTTGATCATATCATTAATAAATTTCGTTCGATAAGGATTTACGAACCCATTATAATTTTTGGATTATGACCACTCATTGAAAAAAATGGATTTGAGTAACATTTTTACTTTTAGTTTGTTAGTTTTAAATAAATCCTTGATATGTAATGAAGTATGTTTTTCCGATTGCCCTATTGATCTTGCTTTCATCCTGTTTTAATTCTTACACAGAGGGTGAATATTACTTTCAGCAGGAAGAGTATGAAAAGGCTGTTTCCCAGTTTTCTAAAGCTTTATTTCTAAATGTGACTGATATCAAGGCGCTTCACATGAGGGCTAGATCTTATGAAGAAATTGAGGATTTTATTAATGCGAAAAAGGATTACGAATCTATTTTAAAATTAGATCCTCAATATGCGCAGGCATATGCAGGTATAGGGAAGCTTTATTGGAAAAAAAATGATTTTAAGAATGCAGAAATCTACTTGTTAAGGGCTGCTCAAAAAGATCCTGATGATTTTGAAATACTTTTTCTATTGGGTAGGTCTATGATCAAAAACAGACGTTTTACTCAAGCTGATGAATTTTTGCAAATTGCCAAGGAATTGATGCCAGAGGATGCACGCGTGCACTATTATCAGGGAATGGCAAGGTCTCAGATAGGAGATTTGCTGGGTGCAGCTGGATCCTTCAACATGAGTTTAAAATATGATCCTGATAATCTTCCCGCCAAATACAATAGGGGAGTAGTAAGGATGCTGATTGGTTATTCTTCCTGGGCAGTGGAAGACTTTGATGAAGTGCTACAGGTCAGGCCAGACCATATAGAAGCATTGGCGCGTAGGGGAAATGCCAAACTCAATATCAACGATCCTTCAGGCTGTAAAGACTTACAGGAGGCAGCTGCCAAAGGAAGTTGGTATGCAAAACTCTGGTTGGAAAGGTGTGGGTGAAACTTTACTTTATCCTTTAGCTGATATTAGGGCTTATATAAGTAGAAATACAATTGAAATAAAGTAGAAATACGGTAGAAATAGGGTTGAAATACAATTGAAATAAAGTAGAAATACGATAGAAATAGGGTTGAAATACAATTGAAATAAAGTAGAAATAGGGTTGAAATAAGATAGATATAAACACGATCCTATCCTATTTCGCCGAAGGAATATTTCGTGAAACATATTTCTACCATATTTCGGAGAAATTATAATTCCAGCATTAATTAACTTAGTTATACCTTAATTCAATATCCATCAATATCGTCCAGCAAATATCCATAAGTATCTATATCAATAAAACTCATAACTCAGTCTATATCGCCGAAGGCATATTTCATGAAACATATTTCTACAATATTTCATTTAAAAACCTCTTTCAAAGCATTTTTATAATTTTCCCTTGCTTTGTCGGAAGTGAAGAGAAACAAATAGGGTTCAATCAATTCTAATTCCATCAGGTAAAAAACACCTTCAATCCATACACCATCTACACGGGCATAAAGGCTGTTTTTGGCAAATTCATCTACCAGTTTTTGAATATATGTCAACTCCTTTATGTCTGGAACTATATTTTGAATACTGCCTCCAAAAAAATGTTGTACTCGGAAATCACCTGATTTGGCAGTTTTGAGAATGGCATGGGAAAAGTTCTCCTTAAAGAATATGTAAGAATATTCTCCAATTTCAGCAACTTCCTTGACAAAGGGCTGAAGCATGAAATCCTCCTCTTTAATTAGGGAGAGAATTTGTTCTTTATTTTCAAGCCATGACTCTTTTAATATTTTAAGGGTATTTTTGGCCCCACCGCTCACTGTTGGCTTAAATATAAGTTTATCAGTTTCAAACTGATGGAAAGCGCCTCTTATATCTGGCATTTCGGATTTTCTTATAAATTGTGTGGGCACTATTGGGTAACCTTTTTCCTGAATTTCCTTCAAGTACCACTTATCGGAGTTCCAGATAATGGTATCTATGTTATTATACACAGGGAGTCCAAGACTTTTTATTTTATTGCACCAATCCAAAAATTCAGCATAGCGGTCAAAATAATCCCATGGAGATTTGATCAATATAAGATCGTAATTTTCCCATCGAACAGAATCGTCTGACCAAATTTCAAATTTGAAATTTACACCCAGTTCATTTAAAATTTCTTCCAGTACCAAATCCTCGTCTACCACTGAAGAAGCAGTGTAAGAAGAACCCCTTGCTTCATAGGAAACCACTCCAATTTTCATATGTATCCCATTGTTAAATTTTAGTAAAATTAGTGTGATTTTGGCATTTTACAGGCTCAAAGCAGAAATTGCGTCTTAGAAATCTTATTTTTGATTTTTGTATTTTATGAAGAAAGATAAATTAGTCATCATTCCTACCTACAACGAAAAGGAGAATATCCAGGATATTATACTGGAAATCATGGAATTGATGGGGGAATTTGAGCTTTTGGTTATTGATGATGGTTCTCCGGACGGTACTGCGGCACTAGTTAAGGAACTACAGAAATCTTTTCCTAACCGTTTGTTTCTGATGGAGCGAAAGGGGAAACAGGGACTTGGAACTGCCTATATAGAGGGTTTTAAATACGCATTGAATCATGGATATGAATATATTTTTGAAATGGATGCCGATTTTTCTCATAATCCCAAAGACCTCATAAAACTTTATGAGGCATGTGCAGATCCTGATGTGGATATGGTCATTGGATCCCGTTATATTACTGGTGTGAATGTGGTCAATTGGCCAATGGGAAGGGTGCTGATGTCATTTTTCGCAAGCAAATATGTGCAGATTGTCACCGGGATGCCTATCAAGGATGCCACAGCAGGTTTCAAATGTTATTCCAGGAAAGTTTTGGCTTCAATGAATCTGGAAAAGATCAAGTTTATCGGATACGCTTTCCAGATTGAAATGAAGTTTACAGCCTGGAAGCTTGGCTTTAAAATCCTTGAGATACCCATTATTTTTACAGACAGGACCAAAGGAACTTCCAAAATGAGTACTCATATTTTTAGAGAAGCCGTATTCGGTGTTTTGTACATGAAATTCAAAAGCTTTTTCAAAAGGTATAAGCCTAATCAAACCGTATCGCCCTGATTGGATGTATGTTGCTAATGAGCATTGCGGGTATGAAAAGAACCAAGGTCGTAACCACGAGCACAGCAATATTGATCAAAATAAATACAGGCCAGTTCCAAAATATGGGAACAAAGCTCATGTAATAGCTTTCGGGTTCCAATGGGATCAATTTGAATTTATCCTGCAAGGAACCTAGGGTCAGTGCCAGCGAGTTACCGATAACCAAGCCCCTGCCAATGATCCTCACCCCGTTCCACACAAAAATTCTTCTTATCTGTTTATTCCGAGTACCCAATGCCTTCAGAATTCCTATCATTTGTGTTCTTTCCATGATGAGGATAAAAAGGATGGATACCATATTGAATGCGGCTACAAAAAGAATCAGGCTAAGAAAAACATAAACGTTATTATTGAGCAACTGAAGCCAATCAAATATCTCCAGGTATTTATCTTTGATGTCTATAAGCCTTAGGTCATAATCCAGTTTGTCATAAATAGGCCTTTGTATGGACTCTAATTGATTCGGGTTATTGACAAATATTTCAAATCCACCTACCTGATCTTCTGTCCAGCCATTTAGGTTTCGGATAGTTTGTATATCTCCCAAGATGATCTTGTCATCGAAGTTTTCCAAAAATGTTTCATATAGCCCCACTATTTCCAGCCTTCGGAACCTTGGAGGATCCTGCACAAAATACATGATGACACGGTCCCCCACATCCAAAAGCAACTTATTTGCTATTTTGGTACTCAAGACTACTTCATTGACTGCAGAAGAATCACTGAACTGTATAAAGCGCCCTTTCACCAGAGAACTTTTAAAGGTAAGGCTATCGAAGTCAGGCCCTACGCCCTTCATGAGTACGCCTTCTACCTCATCTTCTCCTTTGAGTAGACCTGGTTTATGTGCAAAGACCTGTACATGCTTGATGTGTTCATTCTGAGGATAGTTTTGGTAAAAGTCAGAATTCTTGGAAGTTGGACTTTCTTCAAAGGCATTGCTGGACATAAATTTCATGACCTGAAAATGCCCGGTAAATGAAAAAACTTTGTCAGAAATTTCTTGTTGGAAACCTCCCAAGATCATAAATGAAATCAGAGATACAGCTATACCTATGGCCACTGAAGCCACAGCAATCCTATGAATGGTTCCAGTAAAACCGCCGGTACGTTTAAAACTGATTCTTTTAGCAATGAAATAAGAAAGGTTCAAGGATTTTAGTATTTTAGTATTTTAGTTAAAATCTAGCGCAAAATAAGTATGAAGGTATTCAAATTGATGTTTCTTTTCACTTTTTTACTCCATACCCTGGCTTTTTGTAAAAATAAAGAAGATAATACAGACCATTCAAGAGAATCGGTAGAAGATAACATTCTTCCTGCAGCAGACCAACCCGATAAATACCTTCATCTTTTGGAAGGTAAAAGGGTAGGACTTGTCGTCAATCAGACATCCATTCTCTCCTCGCAGAATAATATGCACTTGGTAGATTTCCTTATGATGGAAGGGATTGATGTGGTGAAGGTATTTGTACCGGAGCATGGATTTAGGGGAGATGCGGATGCAGGGGAAGTTGTGAAATCTGAAATTGATAAAACCACAGGGCTTCCTGTAGTATCCTTGTATGGAGATCAAAAAAAACCTTCGGCTCAGACGCTTGCTGATATAGATATTCTGATTTATGATCTTCAGGATGTTGGGGTCAGGTTTTACACCTATATCAGCACCATGCATTATGTAATGGAAAGCTGTGCGGAAAATAAAATGCCCCTTTTGATTTTGGACAGACCTAACCCAAATGGAGATTATATAGATGGACCTGTTTTGAAAAAAGGTTTTGAGAGTTTTGTGGGAATGCACCCTATACCTGTAGTACATGGCTTGAGTGTGGGTGAGCTTGCCAATATGATCAATGGCGAAGGTTGGCTTAAAAATAAAGTGAAGGCAGATATTCAAGTGATTCCCGTAAGTAATTGGACACATGCAGATCCATATAGCCTTCAGGTAAAACCTTCTCCAAATCTCCCCAATGACTTGTCTATAAGACTTTATCCATCCCTTTGTTATTTTGAAGGAACGGATGTTTCATTGGGAAGAGGTACCACATTTCCATTTCAGGTATATGGTTATCCTGATCCTAAGTTTGGAGATTTCACATTCACTCCGGTAAGTATTGATGGAATGTCCAAAAACCCACCTCAAAAAGGCAAGAAGTGTTATGGTGTCGATTTGAGGAATGAAAGCTTAGATCATAGATTCACGTTGGAATATTTGCTTCATGCCTTTGAAGTATCGGGCAAAAAAGAGAAGTTTTTCAATAACTTTTTTGACAAGTTGGCTGGTACTGATCAACTGAGGAAAGATATCCTGGCTGGTAAATCAGAGCAAGAGATCAGGGCAACTTGGCAGGAGGATTTGAATCAGTACAAAAAAATGAGGGAAAAGTATTTGATGTATTGATCCGCCTGTATGTTTCATTGGGAATTATAGTAGGTTTTTCTATAATTAAAATTTTTATAATTTAAGTCTGGCACAAGAAGCTTTTTGAGGTCCATTTTTAATCCACAGATGTAACAAACATCACCAAAACCTACTTGAATTGTGATGACTTTTGTTCCTGTAATTGGGTAGTAGCGAATTCTACCTGATTTTTAGTAATTTCAATTCAAGTTTTACGCACATGAACAAAAGTATCAGTACGACCTTAAAAGGCTTTATGCCAATTTTGGATTGGTTACCTAATTATAAAAAAACAGACCTGCAAGGTGATCTTTCCGCAGGACTGACTGTGGGGATAATGTTAATTCCCCAAGGAATGGCCTATGCCATGTTAGCGGGATTAGAACCGATTCATGGATTGTATGCGGTTACTGTTCCTTTACTGCTATATGCTATTTTTGGAACGTCGAGGCAACTAGCAGTTGGTCCTGTTGCAATGGTTTCCCTTTTGACAGCAGCCGGAATAGCTGGTTTGAACCCTGAATCACCTGAACAATACCTGGTATACGCACTCAGTCTGGCTTTTATGGTAGGCCTGATCCAATTTGGTATGGGAATGCTGAGGCTAGGCTTCGTAGTTAATTTTCTTTCTCATCCTGTCATCAACGGATTTACTTCCGCCGCAGCAATAATCATTGGACTGAGCCAAGTCAAACATCTTTTAAGGATCAATTTGCCTAATTCTGAACACATACAGGAAATGTTTGTGGCCATCTGGCAAAACATAGGAGATATTCATTGGATAACTTTCGCGATAGGCATAATTGGAATCATTATTATCAAGTATGGGAAAAAGATTCATAAAAGCTTTCCAGCACCCTTGGTTGCTGTAATTATTGGAATTGCTTTGGTATCAGGATTTGATTTGACCTCCATGGGAGTGAAGATCGTTGGCGATGTTCCAAGTGGCCTTCCTTCCTTTTCTTCACCTTCTTTTGACATGGGGGTTTGGAGAAGTTTGGTTCCCATAGCACTTACTATTTCATTAGTGGGATTTGCTGAAAGTTTTGCGGTGGCAAAAACCATTCAAGCCAAACACAAAAACTATAAACTGGATGCTAATCAGGAGTTGATAGGACTGGGAATGGCAAATTTTGGGGCTGCATTTTTCAAAGGATACCCAGTTACTGGTGGATTTTCCAGAACAGCTGTAAACAATGAAGCAGGGGCTAAAACCACCATGGCATCCATTATTTCAGCAGTTTTGATCGTACTGACACTTTTATTTTTTACGGGCTTATTCTATAACCTACCCAGTGCTATTTTAGCTGCTGTGGTTTTAGTGGCTGTTTCTGGTTTGATTGATTTTAAAGAGCCCATGCACCTTTGGAAGAAAGATAAAGCAGATTTTGCCATGTTGATTGCCACATTCCTGATCACCCTGACTTTGGGAATTGAAATCGGAATAATTGCAGGAATGGTTTTGTCGCTTTTGGTGGTTATTTATAGGGCTTCCACACCTCACATGGCTCAATTGGGCCGGGTTCCGGGTACTAATATTTTCAGAAATATTGCCAGATTCCCCGACCTGGAAAGCAGAAAAGACCTGCTGATGGTGAGGATTGATGGGCCCATTTATTTCGCTAATGTAGAATATATCAAAAATAAAATTGATAAGTGGATCGAAGAAAAGGATGAGAAGGTAAAGATGATTGTCTTTAATATGGAAAGTGTAACCAACCTGGACAGTACCGGTGCCCATGAGCTAAATGAATGGATTTTGTCTTGGAGAAAGAATGGGGTAGACGTTTGTATGAGTAGTATTAAGGGGCCTGTCAGGGATGTTTTAAACAGGTGGGCGATATTGGAATGTATCGGTGGAGATCATATTTTCCTCGATGATAACCTAGCTCTATCTGCTTTTGATAATGACATTGATCAGGATCTGTTTGAAAAATATTATCCATACGCCTCTCAAACCAATAAATAAAATGTGCCAAGTAAATCTGAATAAATACCTCGATCACAATAAGGTTTGGGCCAAGAAATTAAACAAGTCTGACGCTGATTATTTTTCACACCTGCAAGAAGGTCAGCATCCCATTGCTTTACTTTTGGGGTGTTCCGACTCTAGAGTTTCCCCGTCTACAGTACTGGGAATAGAATTGGGTGAATTATTCATCCACAGGAATATCGCAAATGTGGTATCACATACAGACCTTAATTTTCTTTCCGTCATGCAATATGCAGTTGAAAATCTTAACATTAAGGATATCATAGTGTATGGACATTATGGGTGCGGTGGTGTGAAAGCAGCCTATGAGGATAAATCCAATGGCATGCTTGACAACTGGTTGGCCAATATAAAAGATGTAATACGACATCATCAAAACGAATTGAACCTTATTGAGGATGAAGAATTAAAACTTCAAAAGCTTGTTGAACTTAACACTTTGGAACAAATAGAAAATATTAAGCAAACTTCTGTATACAAAAATGCGCTAGATAAAGGAATAGACTTAAAACTTCATGCTTGGGTATTTGATTTTTCTACCGGCTTGGTTCATGATCTGAAGGAAAAATACAAAGGAAAACCTGTTCAAGTTTGACATCAGTAGACCTTAAGTATCCCGAAAATGAATGAAACATTTCCTGAGTTATAGAATATAATATTTGTTTAAATGGCTTCTCAAAAATATATCTTGAGAAGCCATTTGTATTTAAAATCAATTGCTGATCAATTCTTCGAAATCATCTCTGATGTAAATCACATTTCTGCCTAACTCAATCCATTTTTTCTTTTCGAGTTGCTTGAGTAACCTAGAGATCACTTCTCTAGAAGTTCCCAACTCATTTGCAATTTCTTGATGGGTTGTATGCAATTCATTGGTTTTTTGTTGCTTCATTTTTGTGACAATGTAGCGCATTAGCCTCTCATCCATTCTTTTGAATGCTACAGCATCGAGGGCGACAAGCATTTCCTGAAATCTGGCTTGGTAAGTCATAGAAACGAAGTCCTTCCATTGCTTAAACTGGTCTGACCACTCCTCGTGCTTTTGAATCGGGACACCCAAAATAACTGTGTTTTCTTCTGCTACTGCCTTGATTTCACTAGGCCTGGAAGCGGAGCAACAGGTGAGGGAAAGTGCGCAGGTTTCCCCGGGTTCCAAATAGTATAAAAAAAGCTCTTTCCCATCTTCATCCATTCTGAGAATTTTGATGGCTCCTTCTAGAACCACTGGAACCATTTTGATGAATTGACCGGGTTCTGTAATTACTTTTCCTGCTTGAAACTCATGAATATTTCCGTGCTCTGATAAAGCTTTTAGTAATGAAGGGTCTGTGATATTGGGGAGTATTTGTCTTAAAGCTTCTACGTTCATTTTTTGATTTTTTATAAAATTAAAAAGTCATATAAAGCAATTTAGTAATATATGTCACATAGAAAAAGGACCAGATACATACCCGGCCCATTTTACACACAAAACCTATTAATTAAATACAAAAACCTCCGTCAACGATATGTACTGAACCAGTAATGAACTTACTTCTATCAGATGCAAGGAATAATGCCAAGTCTGCTATATCTTCATTGCTTGCATATTTCCCTAAGGGAATCATTTTCTCAAAACCTTTTTTGGCTTCACCCCCAGCACCGGGTGCAAAACCTTCTTCCAGGGAGCGCATCATTCGATTATCTACAGGTGAAGGATGAATGGAATTGACCCTGATCTGAAAAGGAGCTCCCTCCAAAGCTGCAACCTTCATGGTTCCAATTATGGCGTGTTTACTCGTGGTATATGCTATCATTTGGCCAAAACCTTTAAGTCCCGCTACAGATGAAGTAATGATTACTGAACCCCCACCATCTTGTAGGTGAGGAAAGGAATGCTTCAAACCCAGGAAGATACCCTTTACATTTACAGCCATTACCTTGTCATATATTTCTTCAGGATATTCACTTAAAGACTTCACAACACCCTCAAATCCTGCGTTGAGGAAGACAATGTCTAATTTCCCGAATTTTTCGATGGCAAAATCTGTGTAAGCCTTTACCTGGTCTGATTGACTTACGTCAGCAGCGAATGTATGAATTCGGTCATCATTGATCTTTTTAGAGACTTTATCCAAATTGTCTTCACTCAGGTCAACCAATAGAATGCCCGATGCTCCTTCTTTCAGAAACCGAATTGCAGTGGCTTCTCCAATACCTCCGGCTCCTCCAGTTATGATTGCGTTTTTACCTTTAATTTCCATATCTGTATTATTGAATGAATCCAAAGCTAGCATGTATGATTTTAAATTATGGAGATAATAATCAAGTTATTAGCTGATTTTTATCAGGGTTTGGGGACGGGGAATTCATGAATTTTGGGCTTCTGATAACCAAAAAACCAAAGCTATGAAAAGAATCATTGTTCCGGTAGATTTCTCCAAATATGCAGAAAACGCCTTTTTGACTGCACTGAAAATTGCGGACAAAACCAACAGTAGTATTACCTGTATCAATGTGGTGGGATCCACTTTGGACTGGGATAAATTGACTGAAAAAAAGAAAAATGAAAACCAAAATATCATTGATGCTGTAGCGGAAGCAAAGGATAAACTCAAAGCCTTTGTGATGGACCATAAATTGGGAGGAGTCCCCGTTGAAACATTTGTTGATGTCGGATTTCCTTACAACGTAATACTCGATGTGGCAGAAAAGCAAAAAGCTGATTTGATTGTCATTGGAGCTTATGGTAAAGAACATACCAAGGAAAAGTTTTTGGGTTCTAATCTTCAAAAAATACTCAGAGATGCAGATTGTCCTGTATTGGCAGTAAAAAATCCTATGGATGGAAATGCCCTCAGGAAAATGGCTTTTGCTTCAATGTTTGATGAGGACTCCAGACCTGCCTTTACGCGCATGAAAGCTGTTTTGAAAGATTTCAAGACTTCAGTTCATTTCCTTTATGTCAATACCCCTTCGGACTTCACCAATTCGGATGATGCCCAAAAGAAAATGGATAAGTATGCCAAAGGTTTTGAAGATATGGTGATTCATAAACATGTCTATAACCACAGAGAGGCAGAGAATGGGATAGTTGAATTTTCTGAAAACAATAAAATGGGTTTTATAGGAATAGCATCCACCAATAGAAAGGGAAAAAACTCTTATATGGTAGGTGTAACTGACACGGTATTATTCAAATCCAAGCTTCCCGTGCTGAGTGTAAAAGTCGGATAAGTTGTTTGATCACCCATAAATAAAGCTAGGCTACCGGAAATTTTTCGGTAGCCTTATTCTTTGTCCAAAACCTTCCTCTTATTTAATTTGAAATGAATGGCGGCACTCCCAAGGTTATCCATGCAAGAAATCACCTGTTTGATTACGTTTGTAAGTGTGGAAATTGGGAATTCGGGGCTTTGGCTTCTTACATCCAGATAGATTTTTTTTATCCATAAGTCATATTGATGCGCATTTTCTTCCAGCCAAGCCGGCGCTATATCAATTTCAGCTTCATTTTCTAAAAAACGTCTTGTCTTGGTTAGCGATAAGGCAGTATAACTTTTGATTTCTTTGTAAAAACTCTCTGTAAAAAAATCATCATGCTCTTCCATATCCCTAATATTGTGCATGACATCTTTGAGATCTTTGGCAGCATACACCAATGTTCTTAGCGTAATCATAAGAGAAGTAAGCTTTTCTGAATCTTCCAGGCTTAGGTTTTCTTCCTGTAGATCTGTATGGTAGTTGGTCAGCTCATCTTCCAAAATTTTTATTTGTTTGTACTGTTCCATTAAGTCCGTGGGCTGCTGAAGGATTTTTCTCCATATAGACAAGTGTCTCTGTTGTTTAGAACCATTGTTCCACACATTGATGATAAATGCCTCAGTTTTTTCAAAAGTAAAAAGAATGTCTTTTTCCAAGGCAGCTATTCCTACTTCCGGGATTTTCGAACTTACATTTTTGACGTATTTTGAAACGCCTATCGGTTCAGATTTTTTGAATCTGTTCACAAGCCATTTCTCTAATCTGGGGATAAGTGGGAAAAAAATGATCACTCCAATAGTTTTGATAAATGTGCTGATCAAAACCAATTCAATAAGGGGGTCAGCAATATCAAAAACTTTAGAAAATAGATTCACAAATGGGTGAATAAATATAAAGATCAGCATGCCAGTCCCTACATTGAAAATGAAGTGGGCAAGTGCCAATCTTTTTTTATCGGCAGAGCCTCCCAAAGCGCCAATTCCCACTGTCACTGTAGTTCCGATATTTGCACCAATGATTAAGGAAACACCTTCCATCAGTCCGATTACCTGTGCATTCAATGCTGATAAGACAATGACAATCATAGCTGAACTAGACTGTATCAAGGCGGTGACCACTATACCGATCAATAAATAAACCGAAAGGCCATAGGCATGAAAGGCACTTAAATCTACCTGATCAGCAACAGATTCTATGGAAGTCTTCATGAAATCCAATCCTAAAAAAAGTAATCCGAAACCTACAGCAAAGGCTCCTATGTTTTTTAAAACAGGTCTTGTAGAACTGAATAAGTATAGTAAACTTCCTAAACCCAAAAATGGCATGGCAAAATCAGCCACACTCAACTTAAAGCCTAATGTAGCGACAATCCATGCCGTTATGGTGGTTCCGAGATTAGCACCCAATATGACCCCGATAGAGTTTTTGAGATTGATGACACCCGCACCCAAAAAAGCCAAAACCATCAATGTGACCAATGAGCTGCTTTGAAGGATAGCGGTGATAAAAGCGCCAATCAAAATACCTTTAAATGCGGTGTCCGTTGACTTTTGTAGGAGGTTTCTAAATGATTTTCCCCCCAATTCCTTGATGGCATTTTCCAATTGGTGCATACCCCAAAGGAATATGCCTATTCCGGCCAAAAATTTCCAGAAATCAAAAATCTCCTCTTCTACCATTTTTGTTGTACAGCTTAAAGCAAAGATAAAAAGTAGCTCTTATAATCAAACTGATAAAAATCAGCTATTAACCCTATGTTTTCGGTTTTTCATCAATTTGGGGTTGTACCATAAATAAAAACCACTGATACATAACATGATCAATCCCAGTGATGTAAATGTACTGTAGAACAGTTTTGAATGCTCTTTTCCACTCGGTAACAGGAAATCTACTATACTGCCATCATGTATTTTTTCTATCAGGTCAGAATTTCTTTGTTTAACCGAAAGAATCTCCCCTGAAAATCCATCTATCTGAATCTCTGTAAAGTGATACTTGAAAATTACTTTCACAATCCCTTTATCAGGCCTGAAGTCCAAGCGGTTAATTCCCTGTTCTTTTTGTAAACTGTCGGATGCATAGTTGGCAGCAATCTCTAAAATAGATTCAACCTGAAGCCAAGGACTTGCTTCATCAACTTTGCTGCTCTGGGTTTCTGGAATAAGGCCAAGTTCCTTCTTCCATGCCAATAGGATGGCAGTTGTTCCGATGATAACAAAAAACAGAAAGAAAGGAATACTTATCCATCGGTGAATCCTTCGATGTATTCTGGTTTTGAAAGCTGTCTTGGTATTTTTGCTCATGGGAATATTTCAGACAAAAATACCCAACTGTGGTAATCTACTTTAAGAATTCATGTAAACGGTCGAATTCGAACGTCTATCAGCCAAAAACCACATTGGCAAGTTTCATGGCTTCATGCAACTGCTCCTTATCCAGCTGAAGATCATGTCCTTTATTCTCCAGGATTTGTATCAGGTTTTCAGTTGCTACATTACCTACAAGTTCGTCTTTGGCCATGGGGCACCCACCAAAGCCTTTCAAAGCACCATCAAATCTTTTACATCCTGCTAAAATTGCAGCTTCAATTTTTGCCTGTAGATCATCGGGTTTGGTATGTAAGTGCAGCCCAAACTCAATTTCCGGGTAAGTGGAAGCATTGATTTCAAATAAAGATTGGATAAGATCAGGAGCAGCAGTCCCAACGGTATCAGCGAAAGAGATGATTTTGACCTCTAATTGATCCAACTTTGCTACAAATTCAGCAATAAGCTCGGGAGAATAAGGGTCTCCATAAGGGTTTCCAAAGCCCATGCTGAGGTAGGTGACTAAAGTTTTACCCTTGGTTTCACAACGGTTCTGGATTTCCTCTACAGTTTCCAATGCCTGAGCGATGGATTTATTGGTATTGCGTTGCTGAAAAGTCTCCGATACAGAAAGCGGAAAACCGAGATAATCAATTTCTTCAAAATGTAAAGCATCTTCAGCGCCTCTTGTATTGGCAACTATAGCTAAAAGCTTGGATTTGGATTTGAAAAGGTCTAATAGTGACAAGACTTCAGCAGTATCCCGCATCTGAGGGATCGCTTTTGGACTGACAAAACTTCCAAAATCTATGGTGTCAAAGCCTACTCTCATCAATTGGTCAATGTAAGCAGCTTTTATGGCAGTATCTATAAATTCAGCCTTGCCTTGCATGGCATCTCTGGGACATTCAATCAACTTAATCATGGGGTGAAGGTAAATGGGGTAATTGGTTTTTGCAAAAAACTGATGAATTGTGTGAGTCTCTTAATTGTTTAACTGATACCTGAACACCAATTCGTTAAATGTTAAAATTGTTAAAGGTTAAAAGTGGGTTTATGTTGAGTAGCAGGGTAGTAAATTAGTGTAAAATTTAAGTGATTAATTGATCCATTGAAATACAGAGGCTAAACCCTAAACTTAAAATTAACCTTAATCTAAAATCTTAGATCTACAATCTAAAATTGTACAACTGATAAGCCTACACCTGAATCAATTGTAAGTGTCCTAAATGATGTCTACAGTGCCAGGAGTATAGTGCAATGGATAAATCCAGACTGATTTCTCTTTTCATTTCAGGATGATAAAAAGTTCTTTTCAAATCTTCAGAACTTAAACTTTCTAATAATGCTGCCCATCTTGTATGTAGGCCCTCCATGATAGCCATTGAGGTTTCTACAGGCAACTCATAATCCACTTGTTCGGCCCATAGGTTTTCATAGTAAGGCTTGATGGTGGGCACCGTTTCCGTCAAGGCTAGCTTGAATCGGATAAAACTATTGTAATGGCTATCGGCACAATGGTGAATTACTTGATTGCCTGTCCAGCCACCTTTTCTGTAAGGCTTTTTTAAACCGGCTTCTCCTAATCTAAAAACCTCAGCTTTGACCTGTCCCGGAAAAGCTTTGATATCCTGAATGAAGTGTTGTATTTCCTCTTTGGTAATGGTGTCAGGCGCTTGAAATTTGCCGGTTGGAAACCTTGGATCCATTGTCATGCTAAATAGTAGTTTAATCAAATTTACGTGGTTTTAGCCAAATTTCAGTTCTACAGATTTTATTATTGATGTCATTTTGAATAGGTGTACATTATTTTGTTTGAAAGGTATTCGCATAAAAGAATAATTAAGTTTAAATTAAAAGGATAATATGCTTTTAATAAAACCCGAAATAATGTTTTTATGAATCTAGCAGCAATAGATATCGGTACCAATTCCATCCACATGATTATCGTAAAAGTCACCTCCCAACAAACTTTTGAGGTGCTGGTGCAGGAAAAAGAAATGGTAAAATTAGGAGTTGGTGTTTTTGCCAATAAGATGCTGAGTAAGAAAGCTTTTCATAATGGAATTGAAACCATCAAAAGATATGTTCAACTGGCTGATGAATATGGTGTCGAAGATATCATTACAGCTGCTACCTCAGCCACCCGGGAAGCCAAAAATGGACGGGAGTTTTTGGATAGGTTGATTGAAGAAGTTGGCTTATCTCCTCAAATGATATCTGGAAAGGAAGAATCAAGGTTGATTTTTCTGGCAGTAAGAAAAGCAATTGACTTAGGTAAAAATAATGCCATGGTCATTGATATTGGAGGAGGAAGTACCGAAGCAGTGGTAGGCAATAAAGGTAGTGTGCTTTTTAAAAGTTCCATGAAATTGGGAGTATTGAGACTTCTGGATAGGGTAGGGCATCAGGGTTCATTGTCAAATGAGGAAAAGGATGATCTTCTTCAGCACATACAAAATACTGCCATGAAGATTCTCACCGATGCCAAAGCCGTCGGGTTTTCAAAAGTAATTGGGACTTCTGGTAGTATCCGGACTTTGGGTGAAGCTGCCCTTCAGATGAACGGTAAAAATATTATCAATACAGTGAATGCTGAGTCGGTCAAAGTCAAAGATCTTGAAAAAATCACCTCACAATTATTGGATTTGGAGCCTGAAAAAAGAAGCGAAATTCCAGGGATCAGCGAAAATAGGGTTGACGCCATTCATTTGGGAGGGTTATTATTGGTTGAGTTGCTCAAATTGGCAGATGTAAAGCAATTGACGCTCTCTGATGCTTCTTTGAGGGATGGGTTGATCATTGATTATATAGAGAAAAATGGACAGTACCTTGGAGAGTCTGTAGAAGGTAAAAGTGTCAGAGAGAAGAGCAGCCTGCTTTTGGCGAAGCGATATGATGCAGATATTGAGGAAAACAAACAAGTGGGAAGGCTTGCCATGCAGCTTTTTGATCAATTAAAAGAGCTTCATGGAATGGGAGATAATGCAAGGGACTTATTGTATCAGTCCTGCTTGATCTATGATGTCGGTACTTATGTGAATTTTCAGGATTACCATAAGCATTCCAAATACCTGATTATGCAGGGAGGTATGCGAGGTTTCAATAATGCGGAAATTTTGATTTTGGCAAATCTAGCCAGGTATCATCGAAAGTCAGGTCCAAAAAAGAGGCATAAATCCTTTAAAAAGCTGAATTCCAAAAATAGGCGTATTGTGAAAGGTCTTGCAGGAATGTTAAGGATCGCTGTGGCTTTGGATAAAACCAAAAACCAATGGGTGGAAAATGTTTATTGTCTTCCAGAAGAGAATAAATTGACCATTCGTATTTTCGGAGAAGGCAATATGGATCTTGAAATATGGGAAGCACAGCGCTTTTCAGATACCTTAGCTAAGTTTTTGGATATGAAAATAGAGGTGATTAAAGGTTAATTGTTATCTGAAGCGCCACTTTTTTTTCTTCATCAAATCGGAGTGGTGAGGGTAATTCTACTGTACATAAGTAGGATAAAGTAGAGCTCAGGTTGTGAATACAGGAAATCGCGGTATAGGGGTCGTTGATTCCTGGAGAAAGGGCACGCGATGCAATTTCTACCATCTGATGAATGGAGAATTCCATATCCTGCTGAGAGGTTCGTGAGGTTCCCAAAATGAAATGGTTTTGTAAGGTTTTGTCAAAATTTTTCTGGGATTTTTTAGTCAAAAATACACAGCCAATCACTTCTTTTTTTTAAGGAATATTTCAAAGAAGAAGATTTGAATTTTCTGCTCAAATAAGGATTATAAATAGTCTTTATTTGAGCAGAGTTCCAGTTACTCGCACCAAGCTAAATTAGCCAGTATTTTTTAAACCGCTGGCTAAGGCAGTGGTGATTTCCAATAAGCGTTTGATTAGTATTTCAGATTTTTCCGGCTCTGATTCCTTTATGCTTCTCCAAGATTTGAGTTCGTGGATTTGAAGTTGGTGTAAGGCTTGGAGGGCATTTCCTCTCCTCTTCATATTATCCATCTGACTGGTCCTTCTTACTTCTCTTGGTTTTTCAAACATGAGCTGAATTTCATCCAGGCTGCGTTTGTATTCTTCCATTAATAGATTTATCATCTCTATTTTGATTTCCTCATTTTCAACAAGGTTTCCATAAGCTTTCATGATGCCTGTTTCTGCATTCATAAGGTTGGTTTCTACTTGGATTAAGATGTAGCGCAGCAATGGCCAAGAATCGGCATTTCCCAATAGTTTATTGTAATCTTCGGGTTGTTCTTCTCTGATTTTAGATAAGGCATAGCCTATTCCATACCACCCTGTGATATTGAATCGTGACTGACTCCAGGAAAATACCCAGGGAATGGCTCTCAGATCAGCAAGTGACCTTGTTCCAGTTCTTCTTGAAGGTCTTGAACCTATTTTACTCAATTCCAAAACATCAATAGGAGTAGCCTGTCCATAAAATTCTATAAATGAAGGGTGTTCTATCAGTTTTTTATAATAATTAAGTGAATAACCTGAAAGTAGTTGAAGGGAGTCCAGGGGATATTGGTCGGAAGTGTTGGGGTAGTGGCAATAGGCAGTCTGTTGCAACATTCCAGAAAGCAGCATTTCCATGTTATAGGTACCATTGAGTAAATTGGCAAACTGCTGCGCTATGGTTTCTCCCTGTACGGTGAGTTTCATCTCACCACTTAAGCTTCCAGGAGGCATGCTTTCTAAAAAGCGATGGTATTTTCCTCCTCCACGGCTGATTGTACCTCCTATTCCGTGAAAATACCTAAATCTGATGTTATGTTTTTGGGCGATTTTAGCAAGCTTGTCTTCTGTTCTGTAAATATTGTAACGGCTTGCAATTATTCCCCCATCTTTATTGCTGTCAGAATACCCCAGCATGATCTCTTGTATGTCTGACTTTGCATATTCTGAATGGCTTAGATAGCTGTCCATAATGGCATCAGAACAATCCAAATCCTCGATGGTCTCAAAAAGAGGTACTACCTGAAAGGTTTTTCGGTTTAGCCCCGCTTCTCGCATCAAGAGGTAAACTGTTAATAAATCCCTTAAACTCCGAGTCATGGACACGATAAAGGCTCCAATGCCTTCATTGCCAAAACGGTCAGTATGGGTTTTGACGGCTCGGTAACAATCCAGTACTTTATCTGCTTCTTCACCAAACTGTTCACCGGCTATCGCAAAGGGTCTGTTACTTTTCAACTCTTCATTGATAAAGGAAAGCTTTTCTTCCTCAGACCATTGTCTGAAAGGCTTTTTGTCAGGAAAAGTCTTATTGAGTATTTGCTCCATGGCTTTGTCATGAAACTCAGAATTCTGCCTGATATCCAATTTTACCAAATGAAAACCAAAACAGTCAACCAATCTTTCAACAGGAAATAGCAACTGTCTGACAATTTTGTCAGCACCAATTTCCAACAAACTATTTCTCAATAGCTTTAAGTCAGATTTCAATTCTTCTGAGTTGAGGTACTGAAATTCAGAAAAGCCTTTTTCAGTCTCTTCTAGTTTTACCATAATCAGGTTGATAAATTGCCGCCAAGGCTCTAAAGTATTGCGCTTTAAGGCTTTTTCCCCAAGTTCTCCCAATTCCTCAGCTCTGGATTTGATTTCATTCCTGAAGTGCTCCGGTATAGGATTTCTGATTTCAGAAAAACTCAACTTTGATCCTAATTCAAGTATTTTGCTTTTGATCAAATCCAAAGAAGCCTTACGGTGTTCCAGTAGGGTTTCAGAGGTAAGTTCAGCACTGACATATGGATGTCCATCTCTGTCACCTCCCACCCAACTGCCAAAATTGACCAGAGGGAAATCTTCAGGAAGGTTTAGATTTTTTGAATCAAAACCTGAATTGATCCAGCTCAGCTCTAATTGTTGATCAGATTTTTCAAGAATTTTTGGAAATACCTTCGTGAAATAATGCATCACATTATACCTTTCTGTTTTCACAGTGGGTTTTTCCAGATATACTTCTCCGGAACGCCACCAGCGTTCAAGCAATGCTATTATTTCATGGGTGATTTTATCTTTTTCTTTTTTGGAAAAAGCTGTGTTTTCCAATTTGACAAGTTCTAGATATAGGTCTCTGTGAAGTTCAATAATAGAAATTCTTTTAGCCTCGGTAGGATGAGCAGTCAAAACTGGAGAAAGCCTGATTTGCTTTAAGATATCCTTGATTTGCTTTTCGCTAAGCCCTTTATTTTTAAGTCTTTCAAAAGTTTCGCTCCATGAACCCCGTATGGAGTTCATTCCCTTTTGATCTTCCATCTTCCTTCTATATTGAACTGCTGCATTTTCTTCGACCAGGTTCATCAGTTGGAGATAGATACTCAAAACCTGAATATGTTTTTCCTCCGTTTCACTACCCATTTTTAATATGAGGTCTTTGTCAAGTTTTTGATCTAAAATGGCAGCGAGTTTATCTTCTCCAAGACCTACAAGGACTTTTTTAAAACAGTTTTTTAAAAAAGCCATATCGGTTGAAATCTTCTCAAAAATAAATTCTGGTTTAAGCTTATTCATTTTCTTCTGATTAATTATGTAAACAATTTAGGAAATTTTATTTCGGGAATAGTTTATTTCTCGGGTTACTCAAGGTCAACTCTAAATGGTGAGGCCGGCAGCCCATTTTTATTATAAAGGTTTATTCCTTCAGGATTGTTTGCCCATGCGTAACGCAGGGACGTTGGATTTTTGATGCTTCTATGCCATACCACAACATGGTTATTCTCAATTTTTGCATCAGCCCAAATAAATTTACCATCCTCTCCAGCGATGGCAAAGTTTTTCAGTTTATCTCCCTGTTGAATGATCAAGCCATCTCCTACATGATCAAATTCCAGAATGATTTTATCCTTCACTTTGTGATATGACCTAAATATTGGGCCTGAAGAAACCAGTTCATTTTCTCCATATACATTCTTTCTAGCCAATATAGCTAATCTGTATGCTACATCCTTTTTATTGAGAGGATGGATATCATTCCACTCTCCAATATCAATGGTGATAGCCATGGCAGTGTGAGGCAAATTCAGAGTCTGTAATTGCGCTTCTCTTAATTTTGCCCAATTGCTTTCTGATGGTTCACGGTCTGCCTTAAGATAATTGGGTAACTGAACATATAAAAAAGGTAAATCTTTCTGATTAAATTCAGTTCTCCAGTTTTCGATCATACTTTGGAATAATTGAGCATATTCCTCGGGCCTTTCCGCATTGGACTCTCCCTGATACCAAAGGACTCCTTTTGTAGCATAATATTTTAAAGGTGAAATCATGGCATTGAATAAGCCTACAGGTTTCCACCTGATAAAAGTCTGTTGTGGTAGCGGTTCCATGATAGCGCCCAACTGATACTTCCAAGTTCCTGTTAAATCAATTTTTTGATTTCCTATCAGTAACTCATAGGGTTTTTCCGTAACAAAACCTCCTTCACCAATATTGCTTATGAGCCTGACAACAAGCGTATTTTTTCCCTTTTTCAATAGACCCTCCGGAATGACATACCTTCTAGGTGGATATTGATAGGATGTGCTTCCAACGAACTTTCCATTGAGAAAAACTGAATCCATATCTATCAACATACCTAGGTTGAGGTTGGCTGCTCTACCCACTGACTCTTCCTTCAGTTCAAAATCTTTTCTGAACCAGACTGATCCGTTAACTCCATCCAAATCCGTACCTTTCCATAAAGTTGGATTTTCTATTTCCATCCAATTTTCGGGTTCAAGTTCAATAGAGCTCCAGGAAATACTTCCTTGGTAGCCTTTATCTTTATTATTGAGTTCCATGTACCATTCTGCAGCTATTTTAGCATCCCTATTTTCGATTTCCCTTATCAATTCATCATCCTTAAATCTTTGTAACTCTTCATAGTATTTTGGAAATTCTCTAATGGCATCTTCAGAAAGCCATGCTTCAACCGGTGACCCTCCCAAGGCCGAACTGATTATTCCTATCGGTATATCATAGCGTTCGTGAATGGATCTTGCAAAAAAGAAGGAAATAGCGGGAATACTTAGGATATTGTCCTGACCTACTGCTGCCCAACTGCCTCCTGGGAAATCAATATTTTCAGTTTTAAAATCATATCTCTTGGGGACTTCGAAATAGCGGATCTCTGGAAAATCTGCTTCCTCAATTTCTTTTTCATACAAGGGACTTACCCTTTGCATATTGATTTCCATATTGGATTGACCAGAACAAAGCCAAACATCCCCAATCAGGATGTCTTCCAGCAGTACTTCATTTTGACCCTTTAAAAGCATTTGGTAAGGTCCTCCTGCTTCAAACTGACCTAGATGTAATGACCAGTTTCCATTTTCATCTGCCACAGTTTGATAAGTCTCTTTCATGAAAATGATTTGAATTTTTTCACCAGGATAAGCCCATCCCCAGACTTTTAAGGGCGCATCTCTTTGAAGAACCATGCCATCGCTGATCAATTTAGGAAGCCTGATATCTGAAAAACCAGTTTGAAAAAAAGCCAATGACAAACAAAAAGGCAATAGAAAAATCTTGAAGAGTCTACTCATTGAAAATATTTGTCTAATAGGTTACTTATTACTTTCAAGTTCAAGAATTAAGAATTCAATTCAAACCTTTCACCTAAATTTCAAACAATTCAGGAAAATATAATGCTAGAGTTCTTCTGTCCAGAATGCTAGGAATGCTCATTGGATTAGTAATAATTCTAATTATAACATCAATTTTAGGAAAGGAATCTTTATTTTGAAATTTGAAGCAACTTTAAAGAGCTTAAAATTTATTCTTTTCACCATTTTTGAGCGCATACATTTTAATAATATTCTAACTCACAAAGCAATGACATTTAACCCCGAAATTGAAGGAAAGCAAATCGGTGTGATCGCCTATTTGACAGTGATAGGCTTGATCGCTGCTTTTATAATGAATATGGAAAAAAAGGCAGCTTTTGCCCAATTTCATATCCGGCAGATGCTGGGTCTTTTTGTAACAGGACTTGTCTTGGGTTTTGTCAGTTGGGTTCCATTTATTGGTTGGTTTATAGCTATGGTTGGTTTCTTTGTGACCATTTATATGTGGATTGTCGGATTAATGGCAGCGGTAAATGGGGAAATGAAACCACTGCCATTTTTGGGTGAAAATTATGAAGAGTGGTTTAAGAATCTTTAAAATCTGGTTTTTTATTTAATAGTTAAATTATGAAATATACTGTACTTACTATCCTTGGACTTTTATTTGCCTTTCAAACTTTTGCTCAAGATTGTCCAAGAAAATTAGTTTATGGGAATCCTGAGTGGCCTAATATGATTGAAGTCAGCAATAATGATCTCACCCGTGTTTTTTATTTTGAAAAGGCTCTTTTGATCAAAAATGGAGAATTTATCAGCCTGGAACTCCCCACCTTTTTTGAGGAAAATGAATTCGGTGAAAACCCAATCTTCTTAAACGTCTCCGGTTTTGTTGACAAGGATTTGAAATCACCCGAAGGGAATCATGATATCAGAAATGTTGACTTTACAAGTAAGTCCATTGATTGCATGGAAATAGAGAAAGACTTTGGAAGGTCCGGTATGCGTTATGACCGAAGTATTTCCATCAAAAAGGCCATAGAAAGTTTTTATGAAGTGGAATTGTACCTTAATGCTAAAGCTGATGGGCTTACCACAATAAGAGGTAAGTTGGGGGAGGCTTTGTATAGGGAAGTTGAAAAAGAGGAAATAGAGCAAGTTGCCTATAAGACCTCGAATGGAGAGATTCAAGGGCATGTTATTTTTTCTCATACATATGATCAGGAAACCAATAGACAAGCTGGCTTGCACGTTGAATTTGATGATGAAGAAGTAAATCGATTTTCTCTTACTGACTTTGATGGAAAGCCTGGTGTAAGCAGATTGGGTACAATGGGCAATAGGTTTGTGGTTTTTAATAAAGTAAGCGATTCAGCTATAGATTTCGATATATATACCTTTGATTTTGAAGATATTAAAGCAGTACAGTCAAAGACGTTTTTTGACTTTGCTATCGGGGAGATTTTAATGAATGAATTTAAGCCTGTGTCCAAAATCAATGTTCAGGGCCCCTTAAGGGAAATTGGAGAAGGTTTTGATAGGGTAAGTTACTTGGGCGCATATAGGATAGACCCTGGTTTGGCTCTGAGAGAAGGATATCATTATGAACCATATGAGGGTTTTAAAGAAGAAGTATACCCTTCTGCCATGGAAGTTTATAAAGCGAGAAAGATTCCTGAAGTGAGTCTTAAGCATCAAAGTGGAGAATTCAGTTTTGTGGAAAAGCAGGGGGATGATCAAATTTTTACTGCTATACTCCCAAATGGAGAGGAAGAGGAGAAGTTGGATTGTGATAGGATATTTGGTGCTGCTCAGAAAGTTGTAGAAGAAAAGTATGGTCCTGACGGCCCTAGCAGGGATCAAGAAACAGAAATGATGCGGATTTATGCTGAGATGGCCGCTAAAGAAGGACTTGATATCGGAGATGTCTCAGACTTGGATGCAGATCAAATTCAAGATAAGCTGATGGCTATAGCCGCGCAGAAATGCGGAGGAGGAAGAAAGAGATTCTCTGAGCCTGTAGAATTAACTGCGAAGTTGGATTCTAAAGGTAAGTTGGTTTCACGGGAGTATTTTTTGCAGATTCCCCAAGCAAAAATGGTCCTCAATAGGAATGGTGAAATTTTAGAATTTATCGCTGAAAATGAAGAACAAGGTAGACAATCTCTAAAGACCCAACAATTCAATTCGCTTCCCGATATGGCTATGTTTTTACAATTAGTGGGTGGGATACAGTTTGATCTTGGGAAGGTTTACCAGCTTGATTTTTACGATTACAAACTAACCCAATCCACAAGTGCGAGTTCGGGATTCGGTGGAGGAACTCAGGTAATCCAAAAAAGAAACGTGTATCCTGTGAAAGCCGAATTCCTATTGGAAGCTGTTGAGGTTGTAGCCGTTGAGGGAAAAGAAGCTTATAAAATCGCACTGCAGCACAAAGATTTTGGAGACGGACACATGCTCCTTAATTTTATGCTCTCTCCAAGTCCTGGGCATGGGCCCTACAGGCAAGGGGGATACTTGTTTGTTGATAAAAATACAGGTCAGCTGTTGAAAGCTGTAAACCGTGACGGTGAGACCGCATTTGGTTCCTAAACATTAAACTTGAAGGAATGATAAAACAGAAGTGGTGAAAACTGCTTCTGTTTTTTTGTTTAGGCACAGTTCATTCAGCAGTATTTTTCCACCATTCAACACCAAATAATCTTCTGATATCAAAATTATATGACTTTTATCTATTTTGATTGCGAGATATTTGAATAGTAATATATTTGTCAGATTGATTAATTGACAGAAAACTCAAAAATAGCTCTATGGAACAAATGTTTATTTATGTGGTGCCCTTATTGGGAATAATTGGACTGATCGTAATGGCTTTTAAATCCTCTTGGGTGACCAAGCAGGAAGCAGGTGACAGTACTATGGCTGAATTGGCGGAACATATTGCCAAAGGAGCCATGGCATTTTTGAAAGCCGAGTGGAAAATACTCGGATACTTTGTTGTCATTGCCGCTATTATTTTAGGTTGGTCAGGTACTTTGGTAGAAACCTCCAGCCCTGTCATTGCCATATCCTTCATTATAGGTGCGGTGCTCTCAGCTTTTGCTGGGTATATGGGGATGAATATTGCGACCAAAGCCAATGTCAGAACTACACAAGCAGCCAAAACAAGTTTAAAGCAAGCCTTAAAAGTATCTTTTACTGGCGGTTCGGTAATGGGACTTGGTGTGGCTGGTTTGGCAGTTTTAGGAATGGGCTCATTATTTATTGTTTTCTATAACATGTTTGTGCTTTCTACAGGCGGTGATGTCAATGGTGCTGCCATGGAAACTGCATTAGAAGTATTGGCTGGATTTTCACTTGGGGCAGAATCTATTGCTCTTTTTGCCCGTGTAGGTGGTGGGATTTATACCAAAGCTGCTGATGTGGGTGCTGACCTTGTTGGAAAAGTTGAGGCAGGTATTCCAGAGGATGATGTAAGAAATCCGGCTACAATCGCAGATAATGTTGGAGACAATGTGGGTGATGTTGCTGGTATGGGAGCTGATCTATTCGGTTCTTACGTGGCTACCATTTTGGCTTCGATGGTATTGGGAAGAGAAATAGTTTCCAATGATAATTTTGGAGGAATTGCCCCGGTTTTATTGCCGCTGGTTATCGCCGGTCTTGGTTTGATGTTTTCTATTGTAGGAACCTTCTTCGTAAATATCAGCAAGGAAACTGACAGTGTTCAGAATGCCTTGAATAAAGGAAACTGGATATCAATTTTGCTAACTGTAGCAGCCTCATATCCTATTATTATGTACATGTTGCCTGATGGTGATTTGGTTCTTAGCCGTGGGGGTTCTATTTCCTTTACCAAAATGGGTATTTTTGGAGCGGTAGTGATCGGTCTGATTGTAGGCGCCCTGATGAGTATGATAACCGAGTATTATACCTCTATGGGCAAAAGGCCTGTTAATTCCATAATCAAACAATCTTCAACAGGACATGCGACCAATATTATTGGTGGACTTGCTGTTGGAATGGAGTCTACAGTATTGCCAATTTTGGTTTTGGCTGCCGGTATTTATGGATCTTTCCTTGCTGCCGGTTTATACGGAGTAGCCATAGCTGCTGCGGGAATGATGGCTACGACCGCCATGCAATTGGCCATTGATGCTTTTGGCCCTATTGCTGATAATGCAGGCGGGATTGCTGAGATGTCAGGATTACCAAAAGAAGTGAGAGAGCGTACAGATGTTTTGGATGCAGTGGGTAACACTACTGCTGCTGCAGGAAAAGGATTTGCAATTGCATCTGCAGCGCTTACTGCTTTGGCTCTCTTTGCAGCCTATGTTGGATTGGCAGGAATAGATTCAATTGATATTTACAAAGCCGATGTGCTCGCGGGTCTATTTGTGGGTGCCATGATTCCGTTTATCTTCTCCTCCTTGTGTATTGCAGCAGTGGGAAGGGCAGCCATGGATATGGTAAATGAGGTGAGAAGACAGTTCAGGGAGATACCTGGTATCATGGAATACAAGGCCAAACCTGAATATGAAAAGTGTGTAGAGATTTCAACTCAGGCTTCTATCAGAGAAATGGTAGCTCCAGGTGCTATTGCTTTGTTGTCTCCGATTATTGTAGGGTTTACCTTTGGTCCAGAGGTTTTAGGCGGTCTTTTGGCTGGTATTACCGTATCAGGAGTTTTGATGGGTATTTTCCAGAACAATGCCGGTGGAGCATGGGACAACGCAAAAAAATCTTTTGAAAAAGGAGTAATGATTGATGGGGTGATGCAATATAAAGGCTCAGAAGCACACAAGGCTTCAGTAACAGGTGATACTGTTGGTGATCCATTCAAAGATACTTCAGGTCCTTCTATGAATATCCTGATCAAGTTGACATCCATTGTAGCCTTGGTTATTGCGCCTCATATTTCCGAAAGACCACATGGTGAATTCGCTGAAAAGGTAATTCCAGAGGTTGAAGCAAAAGAAATTACCATGGATAAAATTCCAGAAGATCACAGTGCTCCAGAAGTAGTGGTTCTTAGGTAATTAAAGATTAGTAATCAACACAAAGCCTCTGATTTGATCAGGGGCTTTTTTTATTTTAAGTTGAATCTGTTTTTTTTTATCATTAGTAAATATTTTTAATTTCAACGAATATGTTAATTCATTGTAAATCAGATGAATATATTTATATTTAGAAGGTTTATTTCTTAGGGTTTTTATAGTAATGCTTTTATGAAGGCTTTGTTGATTTTTTTTAAAGTGAATTATTTTCAAGCAATTCCGGAATTACCCAAATCACATTTGATTAGGGGAGAAGTATCATTATCAAGATTTCAATTTAAGAGAAGGGGTAAAATTTGATTTAGTTTAACTATGAATGAGATTGTTTTTTTTCCTCCTGATAAATCCCTTTCTCCTTTTATTTACGGCTATTTATATTCTAGACATAGGATAAATGGTATCGAAAAACCTTTCTTTACACCAAAAGGAAGTGCAGCAATAGTTATTCTCTTGGAGATAAACTCGAGCTCGTACCTTGAATACCCAGATCCATCATCAAAAATCTATTTCGATAGGTTTGTCCCATACCTTTGTGGCCAGATGAGTAGGATGGGCAAATCGCATATTGAGGGGCAGTTTGATGTCTTTGTGATTGTGTTCAACCCCACAGGTCTTTTCCACTTCATGGAAGGTTCACCTCGCCAAATTACAGACAGGTTTGAAAGAATGGAACATTTTGGGCTTAATGGACTTTCTCAAAAGCTCAAAAACCTATTTGAATCTAATGCTAAGCCTGAGAACTGCATTTCGGATGTCAACAAGATATTGATCGCACATTTCAGCAGTTGTATCCGAAAAAATGTCACTTTAAACATGGCGCCAATTGTCAATGAAATGCTACAAAGAAATGGACTCATTGGTTTGGCAGAAATAGTGGAACGCTTGGAAGTCAGCTTTAGAACTTTTCAAAATCATTTTAAAAATCAAATTGGTTTATCTCCAAAATTGTTTTGTAGAATTATAAGGTTCAATGCGCTTTTGCTTGCTTTGGATGAGAACCCTATGCCGGATATTTTAGAATTGGCGCTCCAGTTTGGATATTCCGATAATTCCCATTTGCATAAAGATTTCAAACAATTTGTGGGAATGACACCCAAAAAATACCTGCAATTATACCTCAATATCAATTCTGAAATTGAATTGGAACTTAAAAGAAATTTTTCTGGATAGTTGTTCCATGAAATTCAAAACATGACCATTTATTGAATAGGCTTTTGTGAAATGTATGACCTGACTAAAGCATCTAAATTCTCTTTTATTTCTTCAAAGTGTTATTGAATAGATGTATAATTCTTTTTATCATAGGAATACATATAAATAGATTCTCTACTTTCGCTTTTTTACAACTTTTATTTTGTTTTTATTACTATTATTAAAAGTTATTGATTGTTTACTCTCTTTTATAAATATTTATTCTGTTATGGGAGTTTCTATTTTATTAGCTGATGACCACAGGCTTTTTGCATTAGGAATCAAAAGAATTCTCGACTTCATTCCTGAATATGCATTGGTGGGTACAGTGGAAAACGGATATGAGGTGATTTTATTTCTTGAAAAAAACCAAAATGTAGATGTGCTGGTATTAGATCTTAATATGCCGGTGATGAATGGGATGCAGGTGTTATCCTATCTCAACAGAAAATACCCCAAATTGAAAAAATTGATTCTCAGCGGAGAGCATACCAAGAGCAATATGGAGGCCTGCAAAAACCTGGGAGCAAACGGGTTTATTGGAAAGGATTCCTGTTTTAAAAGTTTTCATGAAGCATTGGATACAGTAGCAGGGGGAGGAGAGTATTTTCAATCTGTCAGCAGTCATCAGAATATTTTTAACGGTCACTGGAATTGTCTGTACCAAAAATTGAGAGAAGCTTACAGACTTTCAGACAGGGAAACCGAAATCATCCAAATGGTGCTAAACCAATGCGAAACCAAGGATATAGCCTACAAGCTACATCTCAGTCCATTAACAGTCAAAACCCACCGAAAAAATATTTACAGAAAGCTTCGGGTGCACAATGTTTCTGGTTTACTGAGTTTGATCAAAGAGCATCCGGGGTTGTAGGATTTCTGGCGAGCCAAGACATTTTTTTCACTTCATTATTCAACAATCGATATTCGATATTTTAAAAAAGGATTTGAGGGATGTATCCATTCGATTGAAGTAATAAGTCAAAATCTCTCCATCTAAAAACATGGACAGCTACTTCCCATACTTTCTCCTTGTCACTCCGACGAAGGAGGAGTCTGATGCATTGGGTTTTAGATTTACTTCTGTACAGCTGCTAGGGTCGAAATGACCAAGAGACCAAATACCTTTAACGTGGACAATTCCCCCTCAACCTTCCGCTAAGGTCTTACAATTTCACATCTTACAATCCTCCCTTCCCCCCAATCCCTACCCCCTAAGCGGTATTTCGACAACATAGCCATAGTTTACAATACTCCTTTTGGGGTATTTTTTTTAAAAGGCCATATCAGGAAATTTAAACATTGACTATTGAATCAATTCAATTCTTTACATAAAAATTCTTTCACCAATTAAATTGAAAAAATCCATGAAAACATGCTACAAACTTTTCGTCCTATGCTGCTTTATGGCAGTGTACAATGTACAAGCAGCTGTGATTACAGTAAGCAACAGGCCTGGTGACATTGCCAATTTCACATCTATTTCTGATGCTATTAATGCAGCAGCAGATGGTGATATCATCTATGTCAGTGGTTCCGCTACTTCTTATGGGAGTTTTACTTTGGCCAAGCGCCTGACTTTGGTAGGTTCAGGACATAACCCTGACAATGACAATGGATTGGTTAGTCAATTGGGATCAGTTACTCTGGTGACTGGGTCTTCAGGTTCTGAGATAATTGGATTTAGAATAGCTGGCATCTCTTGGTCTAATCCTTCTGATGTAATAAATAACATCAATCTTCAAAGAAATAATATTGGAAGTATTGCTATTAATGGTAACTCCAAAGAATGGATTATTCAGGAAAATATCATAAATAGTATAAGTTCATCTTCAGGAATCACTTTTGAAGAAAACTTAATTATCAGAAACAATATTATCACTAGTAGTATCAGTAATTTGAGGTATTCATTGTTTACAAACAATGTATTTACTGCGACATTTGCTGGAGCTTTTTCTACAATCCAATTCAACTCTTTTTCCAATAATATTTTCTTTCAGAATGACCTGAATTCTGATTTTACTAATGCCCGAATTCAGAATTGTACCTTCAACAATAATATTTTCTTTGGATCAAGTAACCCTACTTCTCTACCTACCATAAATGGAAATAGCGGACAGGACAATATTTTTGCTAATCCTCAGTTTGTGAATGTCCCTAATAATACATTTGATTACAATCAAGATTTCAACCTTCAAGGAAGTTCACCAGGGATCAATGCAGGTACGGATAACACAGACATTGGATTGTTTGGTGGAGCAGGATATACAGTTTCCGGCACACCGGCGATTCCTGAGGTAACTTTATTCAATATCCTGAATCCGATCGTACCGCAAAACGGCAATTTGAATGTCCGTATAGAAGGTAAGGCCAATAATTAAGAACGCAGAACATGAAAGCGTATCTCTTAATATGGTTTGGCCTATTAGGGCTTTGTTTGCTGCCCTTAAAAGCACGGGCACAGCAACCGACCTTAGTAGGTGCTGAGTACTTTTTCAATGCCGATCCTGG
Organism: Mongoliibacter sp.; assembly: GCF_007692705.1. Classification (GTDB taxonomy): domain Bacteria; phylum Bacteroidota; class Bacteroidia; order Cytophagales; family Cyclobacteriaceae; genus Mongoliibacter. The sequence goes on along the minus strand of NZ_REBN01000148.1, from coordinate 1,780 downwards.
CTTTGGAAATGGAGCGAATATACCTATCACCTCCGGACCTGATGTGAGTTTTCAGACTCAAGTCAGTACCACAGGTTTGGGTTTAGGTTTCCACCGCTTATCGGTGCGATTTTTGGATAATATCGGTAATTGGGGTCAAGTTTCCACCAGAACCCTTTGGTTGGGCAGGGTTACGGCCTTGACGGCAGTCCCTATAGTTGCGGCAGAATACTTTTTTAATGCTGATCCCGGATTTGGAAATGGGACAGCCGTTGCGGTTTCTTCAGGGCTTACCGTTGATTTTACTACAGTGGTGTCCACTGCTGGGCTTTCTGAGGGTTTTCACCGTCTATCTTTTAGGGTTAGAGATCAAAATGATATCTGGTCATTAATCCAAACCAGGATTTTTTGGATTGGTAGAACAAATCCGGATCAAATTTCACCAATTGTAGCCGCGGAATATTTTATAAATACCGATCCGGGTTTTGGTAATGGAACCGCCCTGGCGGTGACACAAGGACCCAATCCCCAAGTGGAAGGGGTTATCAATGTAGGGGATTTGCCTAGAGGTTTCCATAGACTTTCGGTAAGGTTCCGTAATCAGGCCAATGAATGGGGCTTGGTTACGACCAAATTGTTTTTTGTAGAAAACGAAGGATTTACAGATCCGGCTTTGGTTGATTTTATCGAATATTTCTTTGATGATGATGATCCTGGTTTAGGTCAAGCAATTGAAATTCCTTTGGATGAAGCGGCTTCCAATATAGATTTGGATGAATTGATTGAGGTTGCAGCTTTGGAGGAAGGTGAACATACTATTTCTTTGAGAATAAAAAATAACAAAGGTCTATGGAGCATTGTGGAAACCCGGGAATTTACAGTTGGTGAACCCACTCCTGGAGATCCACCAATACCTGACCTGGAAACCCTTCCTGACCTGAATGCAGAATGTTTGGTCGATTTTAGTGCTCTAGATGTGCCAACCGCTACTGCTGCTGACGGCAGCAGCCTGACGGGAACTACGGATGAAAGCATCTTCCCGATTTCCCAACAGGGGACTACGACTATCACCTGGACTTACACCGATGAAAACGGTTTGGAAACCACCCAAACCCAAAACATTGTGATCCAAGATATCACACCGCCGACCATCAGCCTTCCTGCGGAGATCATCGTGGAAGCCAACCCCGGTCAGTGTTTTGCTACCGGAGTCAACCTTGGTACACCAATCACTGATGACAATTGTGGAGTCGGCTCGGTGGTCAACAATGCGCCTAGCAGCTTTGCTGTTGGATTGAATGAAGTGCTTTGGACAGTAACTGATGTGGGTGGAAATACTGCACAATTCCTACAGTTGGTCACAGTACAGGACACACAGTTGCCAGTAATTCCTGAAATCGCCGATCTGATAGTCAACACCGATGAGGATGCATGTTCGGCTACAGGAGTCAATCTGACTACCCCATCTGCCAGCGACAATTGTGGCATATCCTCCTTGACCAATGATGCCCCTGAGGTATTCCCATTAGGTCCGACCTTGGTCACCTGGACTGCGGTTGATCCAAGTGGAAACTCCTCAACAAGGAGCTTTAATGTCATTGTCAACGATACACAGAATCCAATAATAATTGCACCAGCCAATGTGACTGTTCTGATAGGAGAAGACGAAGATGTGGCAACCAATGTAGAATTGGGTACTCCCGAAATGTCCGACAATTGCAGCATTGCCTCTTTGACAAATAATGCGCCGTCGGAATTCCCGCTCGGTCAGAACACTGTTATCTGGACCATTATAGATGGC
>NZ_REBN01000026.1 GCF_007692705.1 Mongoliibacter sp. | reverse complement strand
TATAGACCTTGCCGCAGGAGTAAAAGAGAACCCCAAATTAGATTTTGACCCATATCAGAAATATGGAGGCGTAGGTTCAGCCACGAACTTGGAGAAGGGGTATTGGGTAGTAATGCAACATCCGGTAACAACAGAAGTATCTTTATCAAGAAAGCAAATTGAAGAAACTTTGCATGCCATGTACGAAATCAATGAACCTGTTTTGATGTTCTGGCCAAATGTAGATGCTGGAGCTGATGGAACTAGTACAGGTATTCGTTCATTCAGGGAAACACACAAACTGGATCATTTTCACTTTTTCAAAAATATGGAACCCACAGATTTCCTAAGGATATTATGCAACAGCAAAGGATTAATAGGGAATAGTAGTGTAGGAATCAGGGAGTGTGCCTTTTTGGGTATTCCCGTGGTCAATATCGGGAGCAGGCAGAATAGAAGGGATAGAGGGAATAATGTCATTGATGTAGGTTATGATAAAACTGAAATATTAGCTGCCATCAAGGCTCATTCTACACAAGCGCCAACTGCTTCACATATATATGGAGGAGGAAATGCTGGTGAACAAATAGCGGACTTGCTTGCCAAGCTCCCTTTGAGATTTCACAAGACGATAACTTTTTAGGTTTTGAAAAACCAGACTGTCAAAATACTTGGAATCATCCCGGTAAGAGGAGGCTCTAAAGGGATACCAGGGAAAAATATCAAACTCCTGGGTGGTAAGCCTTTGATTGCCTACACCAAAATGGCAGTGGATGAAGCTTCTTTACTCAGTAAAGTGGTTGTGAGCACTGATGATGAAGCCATCACCAAGGTTGCTTTAAGTTTAGGTTTGGAGGTTCCCTATAAAAGACCTGCACATCTGGCTGATGACAAAGCACCTACCTTAGGAACCATTATTCATTGTCTTGAATATTTTGAAAGTCAAGGAGAAATCTTTGATGCAGTTTGTATACTCCAGGTTACCAGCCCTTTTAGGAAGAAGGGGATGATTGATGAAGCAATTCAGAAATTTATAAGTTCAGATGCCGACACCTTGGTGTCAGTCTTGCCCGTACCTCATGAGTTTAACCCACATTGGGTTTTTGAGGAAAATGACGAAGGATTCCTTTCTATTTCTACCGGAGACAGTGAACTGATTTCACAAAGGCAAAAACTTCCTAAAGCTTATTATAGAGATGGAGCAATTTATATAACTAAAACTGCAATAATTAAAAATAAATCATCATTGTTCGGTGAAAAGTTAACCTACATTCTAGGAGATCCAAAACTCCACGTCAATTTAGATACCATGGAAGACTGGTATCAAGCCGAACAAATAATTGAAAAAATAAATAATCCATAAATTATATGTGTGGAATTGCAGGTATTATTGGCCATAAAGCCAATATTAAGGCCTTAAAATCAATGCTAAATGTTCAAACTCACAGAGGTCCTGATCACATGGGGACCTTTTTAGTGGAAAGGGAATGTGCATTAGGGCATAATAGACTAAGTATTTTAGATTTATCAGAGGCTGCAAACCAACCTTTTATATCTTCGGATGGACGTTATTTTCTAACATTCAACGGGGAAATTTATAATTTCATTGAGCTGAGGTCTCTATTAAAAGATAAATACGATTTTAAAACGCAATCAGATACTGAAGTTTTACTTTATGCCTATATCGAGTGGGGAAAAGACTGTCTGAATAAGTTTAAAGGGATGTTTTCCTTTGCCATTTGGGACAATGATGAGAAAGAATTATTTGCTGCAAGAGATAGGTTTGGGGTCAAACCTTTTTACTTTTCACAGAGTGATAGCAGTCTCTATTTTTCTTCAGAGATTAAAGCTCTTTTTGAGGGAGGAATTGAAAAATCTCCCAATGAAAAGGTTTGGAGCACCTTTTTTGCTTATGGCTTTAATGGAACAGGAAGGGATTCATTTTGGAAAGGTATTTATCAACTTCCTTCAGGTTCATTCTTAATTTACAAAGATCAACAACTGCATATTGAAAAGTGGTATGATTTTGTGAATAATGTTTCCCAACTGACTTCCACTTTAAATAACGGTAAGGTTGAAGATCGACTTATGCAGCTGTATGAGGATACCATAAGACTCAGGTTCAGAGCAGATGTGCCTGTAGGTTTCAATTTGAGTGGGGGAGTAGATTCAAGTTTTTTACTTTCCATGGTGTTGAAATATTACGGAAACAGAAATGTCCAAGCCTTCACCTTTTACACAGATGATGAACGGTATGATGAATTGATTTGGGTTGAAAAGATGCTGGAAAACACAGGGTTTCAACTCAATAAATGTTTGTTGACACATGAGGAGGTGCCTGATTTGACTAAAAAAATGTCCGATCATTTATGTGAACCCTTTGGAGGTATCCCAACCTTAGCCTATTCCAAGCTTTTCTCTATAGCAAGAGAAATGGGAGTTTTGGTGCTTTTGGATGGTCAGGGTTCAGATGAAGTCTGGGCAGGATACGATTATTATTTACAACCTGAGGATAAATTGGTACAGGGGAGTTTAAAATCCCCTGTTAAACCGGGAATGCTGAAGGGTGATTTCTTCGAGCTCGCAGAATACCCTGAAGCTGTGAAACCCTTTGATACACGGATTCTGAATCTGCAGTATAGAGATATATTCTCCACAAAACTCCCCAGGGCCTTAAAATATAATGATATGGCCAGTATGATCAATTCTGTTGAATTAAGAGAGCCATTTTTAGACCATGAATTGATGGAATTTGTATTCAGCCTTCCTTTAGAATTTAAAATTAAGGGTCAAGTTCAGAAGTCCTTTTTGAGAGATATTTCTTCAAAATTTTTGAATAATCAAATTTCATATGCACCTAAAAGACCACTTCAAACTCCCCAAAGAGAATGGCTTGGCAAGGAATTAGCTCCATGGGTTAAGGACCATGTCAACTTGATGTTGGATACAGGTTGGTTTGATAAAAGTTACACAGAGAAAGCTGTGGATAATTATATGAAAGGAGACCAGGAGAACAGTTATTTTCTTTGGCAATTGGTAAATTCAGCACACTGCGTCTAACATGAAGGTTTGTTTTTTAATCCCAGATGGGGTCGGTATTAGAAATTATTTATACAGTGATGTTGTCAAAGGCCTTATAGAACAAGGTCATGAGGTGATTGTATGGCATAGCCTTGGGAAAGAGCTCATTGGTCAGGTAAAAGATTTTATAAATGTCGATTTTGAAGATTATGATTTTTTTCACAGGCCAGAGCTTCCTGTAGTCAAGTTTGTGAGAGAAACTGCAGTGTTGGCAAGGCTTAGAAAGAATATGGAAATCCGATCCAATCCAACAATAATGAACAATTGGAAGCCATCCCAGTCAGGTTGGAAGAATAAATTGTTCTACAGCGGAGTGGCTTTTGCCTCAAGATTTCTTAAAGATTATCCTGACATCAGCAATTGGGAGAAATACGGATTTGAAAAATCAAAAGCGAGCCTTTCTTATCAGGAGGCAAAATCTTTTCTTTCCCAGCATAAACCTGACATACTCTTTTGTACCCATCAGAGGGTACCTTCGGTTACATCTGCCCTGATTGCAGCAAATGATGTCGGCATAAAGACCTATACCGCGATATTTTCATGGGATAACCTTCCTAAGGCCAGATTGCCTTTTAGGACAGATAAATACTTGGTTTGGTCCCGGTATATGAAAAATGAATTGTTAACGTATTATCCTGACATCGATGAAGATCAAATTGAAATTACCAGTACTCCTCAGTTTGATTTTTACAGAAAAAAAGAGTTAATC
>NZ_REBN01000045.1 GCF_007692705.1 Mongoliibacter sp. | reverse complement strand
GATGCTCGAAAATTGAAGTAAATCAGACATTATATCTGAAAGGAAAGATAAATATTATGATAACTCAGGCAATTTTCCGAAGACGAAGCAACACAGTGATAAAACTAATCCTTACAGGTATTGTAACGGTTTTTATACTTGCCTTGCTTTTCTGGGAGCATTTTCATGGTGGAGTCGCAAGCCATCATATTCTTCACCAACAAAACCTACCGGCAATTTCCAATTGGTGGAGCGGACTATTACTTCCTATTCTTACTTGGCTTCTTTTGAGTGGGATAGAAAGGAGAATTGGAAAGCAATCTTCGCAGGTAAAGCAAACAAGCATAATAAAAACTAATATTTTAAGCTTATTTCTATTAGGTTTAGTCTTCGGGATTTTAATATCGATCTCTTTCACGAATGGATACAATCTCTTTTTAGATAATGTTCTTTATATCATGTTAGCGCTTAGCCTAATTATTCCAATATATTTTTCCGAGTTTATTTTAGGCTTTATTCTTGGCATGACTTATACCTTTGGAGCAATTTTGCCAACTGCTTTTATACTCATATTAGCAGGTATTGGAATTCTCATCTATAAATTAATCAGACCATTAATTATGAAGGTGATAATGAAATTTGTAAATAATCCGAATAAAATTCCGAACCACTAACTAGGTATAGACAGTATTCGGGGGGCTTGGTGGTAGGTTTGCTTTTGCTGCTGGGCGCGTGCTTTTGTAGCAGTGGGGAGGTGAACAGCCCGTAAATCCGCTATTGTATCTATGAAAGGAGTTTTAGATGTGGTAATTCTTGGACTCTAGTTTCTTTAATTAGTAAACTTGAAACAATGCGGCTACTATTACCCTATTATAAAGTGCTCTGAATTTTAAATAATTAGGTGTACTTTTATTTCAGCTAAATTCAAAGAAATGAAAAAAATCACACTATCCTTATTTTTAATAACCGTTCTATTTACGTCTGTATCTGCACAAAGCTTAGATGATAAAAAGCTGAACCGTTATTTTGATGCTTTGGAATCCGCAGATAAAGTCATGGCTTCAGTAGGTTTGTCAGTTGCAGGAGAGCCTGTATTTCAGAGGACTGTTGGTTTTATGGATGTGGAAAATCAGATCCCTGCTAATCCTCAGACCAAATACAGGGTCGGATCCATCAGCAAGATGTTTACTTCAGTACTCACCCTTCAGGCCATAGAAGCAGGCTTACTGGATCTTGATACCAAATTGGATGTTTTTTTTCCTGAAGTGCAAAACGCTGGGGAAATCAGCATCAAGCACTTGCTCCAACACAGATCCGGGATTTTCAGTCTGACTTCATCTCCAGATTACCTGAGCTGGAATACCGAGACTAAGTCAAAACCTGAATTGCTTGCGATCATTATTGCAGAGGGAAGTATTTTTGAACCGGACTCTAAAGGTGACTATTCCAATTCCAATTATGTCCTGTTGACCTGGATTGTTGAGGCGGTTTTTGAAAAGAATTATCAGGATTTGCTTAGAGAAAAAATCACAGGTCCTTTAAAATTGAACAATACCTACCTGGGTGAAAGGATAGGGACTTTTGACGACGAAGCCCATTCCTATCAGATGAAATCAACATGGACCAAGAGCACAGAAACTGACATGAGTATTCCATTGGGTGCCGGAGCAATGGTCAGTAATACAGAAGATTTGGGAATTTTTATCCATGCTTTGTTTGAAGGAAAATTGATCAGTCAGGAGAGCCTTGGGCAAATGATGGAAATGAAAGACAATATGGGCCTTGGGATGTTTGTATTTCCTTTTTACGATAAAAAATCATTTGGCCATGGTGGAGGGATAGACGAGTTCAGGTCCTTGCTCAGTTACTTTCCCGAAGAAAAGTTAGCCTTTGTGCTTTTAAGTAATGGATCCGATATGAATAATAATGATATTGCTTTGGCGACCTTATCTGCCTATTTTGGGAAGGATTATGAAATTCCGGCTTTTTCCCAAGAAAAATTAAGTGAAGATGTTCTTGAAAAACTGACGGGTGTTTATGGGGCAGACAGTTTTCCCCTCAAAATCACTGTGACAAAAGAGGGAAGTAGGCTTTTTGCTCAAGCTACAGGACAGCCATCATTTCCATTGACCTATGATGAAGGTTTTGTATTCAGCTATGCTCAAGCTGGATTGAAAATGGAGTTTGATCCAGAAAATGAAAAGATGAACCTCAAGCAAGGCGGGATGTCATTTGACTTGGAAAAAAAGCAACCTATAGAGTAAAATAAGGGCTTAAATCTCCCAAAGAGAATTTGAACAAATAAGATGAAATGGCAGAAATAAATCAAAGAACCATAAGCAAAGCAAAGACAATCCTTGTTTTTATTTTTACTATCATCATCGGCTATGTTCTTTTCATTATACCTGACGTATTATAATTAAAAACGTATGGTATAATGGATATAAAAACAGGCGGAACAATACTAAATTCAAAGGTTTTGGCTCGTATCGAACTTCAGTGCAGGTTGACAGTTTTATGCTTCATAATCACCTACTTTTCACATATTAACCGACGTAAGTCGTCATTCTAAACCAAAACCATGAAAATGATGAAAGTAGTAATATTTATTCTGACAGGTTTTTTGGTCAGCCAAGGAAATATTTTTGCCCAAAAGGTAAGCTCAGATGATATTGTAGGAATTTGGATGGGGGCCGTTAAAATGGGGGATGATTATCCTAGGTTAGTGTTTGAAATTAGCCACGACAATGACAGAAAACTGAATGGAACAGTTGGTAGTCCCGAAAAGGGAATTAAAGGAATACCCCTTAGTGCTATTAAAGTGAAAAAAGATTCAGTGATCTTTGAAATAGAGGCTGCTATGGCGGAATTCAATGGCATCTTGAGTTCTGACAAAAAAAGAATTGAAGGAGTTTGGAAAGAAGGTGAATCAAAACAGAATATAATTTTGGAATCCATTTCATTGGAAGTGCTGGATAACAGCAACCCAATTAAAAAATTCCCATATCAACTTCAATACTCAAACGATTACTTTGATTTCTATTTGAAAGAAAAGGATATAAAAGTGCTTGATGATTTGGAAACGACACTTGATAAGAATTTTTTAGAACTTACTGACATCATGCAAACTAGCTTTACAGATAAAATAGCTGTGATTATTTATCCGGATATTAAAGAATTCCACAAAGCGATTAATATTGAGGATGCTCCTGATTGGGTTGTAGGTGCTGCTGGAAAAAATGAATTGAAGATGGTTTCGCCATTGAACCCAGGAAATGTTCACAATTATAAATCTCTTATAAAATCGATTGTTCATGAATTATGCCATGCTGTTATCATCAATATGCGTGAACAAGGTCAAGTTGGTTTGCCTAAATGGCTGGATGAAGGATTTGCCTTTTATTACGCGGGGCAATTGACTGAAGAAAATAAGAAAGAAATCCTAAAAGGTGCTAATCAAGCTTCAATTCCAAGCTGGGAATTTTTAAATTATGCAGGCACTGTCGAGTTCGGTGATCATAATGGATATGTTTTTTCCGCATCTATAGTTGAGTTTTTAATTAACAATTACGGGTATGATGTTATCAGAAAGTTAATATTACAGCCTGAGGATTTTCAGAATATTTTTGGGTTGTCTGAGGTAGATTTAGAAATGAAATGGAGAAACTACCTAACAAATCAATAATAAAACCTACGTTATGAGCCATTCAGTCAAATTACCCCAATTGAGTTATAGGGGAAACGAACAAAAGAAGATGACCTTGCATTTGTTTTTACAGATCTTGGGTAAG
>NZ_REBN01000027.1 GCF_007692705.1 Mongoliibacter sp. | reverse complement strand
ATCAGCTTTTTCCGAATCGAAATACTGGTGTATGGTTTTTTCGGCCTCTGCTTTGGAATTGCTTTCTCCTTCCAGAAAAAGGATACTGACACTTTCACCGGCTTCTAATTGAAAGGTACTCTGTAAAGCTGAGCAGGGATCACCGCCATTCAACACTTTATTGTCAAGGTTCTTTTCAGAAGCAATTGCAAAAGGCTGCCTCAGTGAACGGTTTCTTCCAAGGAATGCTTGCCGGTCTGTTGTAAACCTGTATTGGTTGTTTTGCAATGGGTTAATAACTACAGAAAAGACTACTCTACCTGCAAATTCATTGTTGTAGTTGTTTTTGGCAAACAGAATGTTTCCATTGTCCGAGACTTCCTGATAGACGAACCTCGAGGAAGCTGATCTTTCCACGCCCAATACCCTGTCCAAATACCTGAAAACTGAGAGCTTCATGGGGCTATTGCCCTTGTTGTGTAAGCTAAGCTTTGAAATTTTGACAGCGTCATTTTCCGGTACGAATTGAACCAGTTTCTGCTCCAGTTGATTGGAGGAGTGTTCGAAGCTCGTAAATCCGAAGCCATGTATAACATGATAGAATGAATTACCCACAACCGGTCCAGGAGCGGGAGACCAATATTTCATACGGTTTTCATCACGGATGTAAAAAGCCTCTGAGTGGGTATCGATAACCGGATCATTTGACCATGTGGTAAGCTTATTTTCCCTGCTGTTTTCGCTCCAGGTATATCCAGCAGCTCTTTCCGATACTGTAAAGCCGAACTTTGGATTCGCAATGACATTGATCCAGGGAACTGGGGGTAGCACGGGAAATTTGGTTTCCGGATCATTCTTTACCAAAATATGGTATTCTCTTCCATCTTCCGAAAATCCGCCATATCCATTGAAAAACTGAAGCCTTTCCTTTTTCTCCTGGTAAACAGTATTCAAGCCTTCATGATCTTCTGTTAAGGGATGATAGACAGCATCCTCATCACTTTTATACCAAGACTTTGTTTCCGTTTGTTTTTTGAGTTTAGTTAAATCAGGCAGTTTTTTGTTGAAGACTGCGTGCGCTACGCTGAGTAGCAGGGTCATGTCTTCTTCTTGGATTTTGTCAGCCCTGTAAATAAATATGCCTCCCCTTTTGTTGAAGACATCCCGTTCAAGAGAAGATTCAATAGCTACTTGGATAGATTCCTGGATTTCGTCTATATATCCTGGGGCATGCTCATTGATGATGAGCAATTCGGATTCAATCCCCCTCTTACGCCAAAACGAATGTGCTTTGAGTAAAAGTTTGACCTGCTTGAGTTGATTGGTCTCGTTGATTCGGTATACAATTAATGGGAAGTCTCCCGAAATCCCATAGGCCCAGAGGTCCTGCTGTTTTTTTGCATTTTTCAAAAGATGGTACTCATCTGCTCTGTAAGTTGGATCGGCATAAAAAATATAAGAAGCCAGCTTCTGAAAATAGTGAGCTTGGGCTGTTTTAATATTGAGATGGTTTAATTCCACCAAACCATAGATGGAAGCCAGGTCAAAAGTCCTATTGACCGAAAGCTGACTGTCATACATATCTGCCATATATATGGCAGCTTCCCTGGAATCGGCATATCCAAGTCCAAAAGTAATTTGGGCCTTTTCTCCGGGAAGCAATGTGATCTGTTTTCTAAAGCTTACAATAGGATCAGACACGTTTCCCTGAAATCCTCTCAGGGTGTTTCCGTTGTCCATGGCTTCAGGGTTACTCATAGACCTTCCTTTTCCGATAAAATTGGACCTTTCAGTTTCAAAACTTACAGTATCTGACTGGTCATCCTGAAAATTAAAAGCCAAGGTGTGAATCAGCCACTTTGGATTTTCTTCCTTGCTTCGGGGTCTTCTTTTTGCAATAATGGCATGATGCTCTTCGAGGTATTCCGTTTCGATGAATAATTTGGAAAAAGCAGGGTGTGAGTTATGGTCGGGAAGCCTGTTCAAGACCACCTCAGCATAACTGGTGATTTCCAATGTTCGCTGGCGGTCTGAATAATTGGTCAGTGTAAGTTTTCTGAGTTCGATCTGGTGATCTGGAGAAACACATATTTCTGTTGTTGTTTCAATCCATTCATCTACTCTTGAACATACAACTTTACCATTGTGGAACCAGGTATCATACCTGTCAGGTCTCCGTTTGACGGGTTGATGCATCGCAGACCAATATTTATCGTTCTCCAGATCCTTGATATAGAAAAAGAGTCCGAGTGGATCTGTTGTTATGTCAGGTTTCCAGGCATTCAGTACAATTCCCCTAGAGCTGCAGTAACCGGTTCCGCCATGGGTTATCATGGTTGAGAAATCTCCGTTTGAAAGGGTATGTAGCCTTGGTGGGCTTATGTCCAGCTCATTGATTCCGGAATGTTCTGCAATATTCTGGACAGAAGCTTTCTCTCCGGGTTCAAGCTCGGCATCAATGGGATGCGGTTCTTTGATGGGTTGACCTCTTGGAATTCTCTCCTGAAGCAATAGCTCACAGCTTTTGATGCGGAGGTCAGCATGGAAATTATTGCTGATGGTCCAGCCGTTCAAAAAGTTATCCAATGCCAACAAACTCATTCCATGATGGTGAACCATGTAAGACTTTACGATTTTAAAGGGCTCCTCCGTATTGAGGTGAGAAGGCGTATAATCTATCGCGTCATAGAATCCCATGACTCCCAGACCGCCTGTTTTTTCAATTTCAAGTAAGTTTTGGATGGTGTTTTTTGATTCCACCATCAAAGCGAGCATGGAAGCATAGGGTGCCACTACATATTCGTCGGCCAAGCCGCGTTTCAAACCAAGTCCAGGAACTCCAAAAGTTCTGTATTGATAGTGCATTTCAATATTGAGAAAGTAATAGGCACTTTCAGAAAAGCCCCATACCAGTTCTCTGTTGTCTCCGTATTTTTTCTGCCAATCGATCACATTTTGATATGTGTGGCTTATAAGGGTGTCAGGATAAGATTTAAGAAAAAGTAAAGGCATCAAATACTCAAACATTGTCCCACCCCATGAAAGTAAAGTTTCCTCCCCGTTGATACTGGTTAATCTCCTGCTCAGCCTGAACCAGTGTTCAACCGGAACGTCACCTTTGGAAATCGCTATAAAGGATGCGATCCTTGCTTCACTTGCCAACAGGTCGTAAGTACTTTTGTCAAACTGGGCAATATCCAGGTTATAACCGATACTGAATAATCCTCTCTTTTCCAGATAAAGGAAAGAGAAGTCCATTTCGTCTAACATGGTCTCTGAGAGCATGATGATTTCCAAGGATTGGCGCTGCCATTTTTCAAGCAGTTGATCGCACGGCTGGTTTTGATAACTTTCTCTGAAAAGGACACTGAGCTCTTCTGCTGAGTAGTCGTCGGTTTCCAGATTTGACGGATTCAAAAGGCATTTATACTCATCTAAAGCTTTTTCTATATGTTTTAATGGGCTCTCTATCCAAAAGAGTAAGTTGCCCATCATGCGATCATCCACAGTGCTTCCCAATGGGAGCAGGTTGGTGGCGCAAAGCTCAACAGCATCTTTTTTCAAGTCCTTCAACAGGTCAAATCCCGGAGAATCTCCTTGTTCTTCTGCTTTGGAAAGTTGGTCGAGCATTTTGATGGTGAAATGCTGGATTTGATCATAAATTGGGCTGGGTATGAGATTTCCATTTTTATAATTGACAAAAATTCCCTGAATGGTCAAGAGTGTATCCTGCAGGCCTTTATTGAAATTTTTGTAAACACCTTTTTGGCTCATGGCCTGTTTGATACCTTCTTTGGTGACAATCAGA
>NZ_REBN01000133.1 GCF_007692705.1 Mongoliibacter sp. | reverse complement strand
ATGTTGGTTGATATTAATGGATATTAGCTATTGATTGATATTTCGAAAAGGGTGGTCAGAACATATTAAATTTACAAGAAACCGTGGTGGACATGACTCCAGCACGGTTTTTTTTGCCTATTTTTTTCAAGTAATATATATCGATTGTGGCATTTCCATTTCGGATTTTTTATTTTGGAAAAAACTGGATTTTATTTACGTAAAACTTTTGAGTATGAAATTAACTTGGTCTTTTGTACTAATTCTTGGTATTCTAGTTGCAGACCCAGAAGGTTGTGAACAGGCAACTTCAGAAAATTCAGATGAGACATCTGAACAGCTTTCGGAAACTGAAGTAGCTGTTGAAAACTTTACTTCTGAAAATTCAGAAGACAATTCTTTATTAAGAACAACTGATACGCAAAGCCAGAACAGTACCCAACAGATGGTAGGTGTTTATTTTATGCCTTCCTGGAATACTTCCCCTGATCCCAATATTGATAGAGACAGTTTTTGGTCTTGTCTTACAGGAAGAGAAAATTGTTCCAGCTTACAAAACACTGCAGTTTGGGGACCTAAGGGAAGAATCTACAACAGGCAGTATCCCTATGAAGGTCCCTATTTGGATAGAAAACCAATAGCTGCTCTTAAGGGATTTTATAAAAGAGATGATCCTGCTGTAGCGCGAAAGCAATTGGAATACATGAAGAGTTATGGTATAGATTTTTTTGCCTATGACTGGTTTTTTGGAAGACACTATTATTACCATCTTTATTTTGGGCCTCAAGCAAAAATCTATTACCCAGAAGGATGGAAAATTGACCCGAACAGAGATGGAAGAGTGGCAGTTCCCGGTTTGGAAGAGTGGAATGATCAATTGGAAGTCTTATTAAAAGAGAATTCCAAATTGCCTGCAGAAAAGCAAATGAAATGGGCCATCAACTGGTGCGATGATTCTGATGAACGCTGGAGAGCCTGGCTGGATATAGGCTCACCTGAAAGTATGGCCGCAGGGCGAAATTACAGAGGGGAAAAACCGGATAAGGCCCTTTACCTGCAAGTGCACGATAAAATCACCCAACTTTGGATTGATAAGTATTTCAAAAGAAAAGACTATCTGAGGTCAGAGGATGGAAGGCCGATTGTCTATTTCTATTTTCCTCAAGATACGGAATCAAGAGCTTCCTTTTATGGGATTAGCATGAAAGATTTATTGGACCGTTCCAAGGAATTGGCAAGAAAAAATGGTTTGCCGGGTATCAAATTCATAGCGGTAGCTTCCGGTGCTATGATGCCCAATGAACGCCAATATGGGATGCCTACCAAATGGCAAGCCAATAACCCTGCGGAACCTTGGAGGGGGGGGAGATACACAGATCGGATACTATTTCAGGATTACGTTCCAAGACTGAAGGGAATGGGTTTCGAAGGTCTTACAGGCTATGTGTACCACAATCATTACCGTCAGGATAATAAGAGCTATGCCGATATGCGTAAAACCTATAAAGGACATTGGGAGGAATGGAGTGAGTTTTATAAAAATGATAATTCCTTCGAGTACCAAGTGCCTGTGGCCATGGGCTGGGATATGAGACCCGCAGGAGGCACCTGGCCACAGCAAACAGGCTTTCCCAGCGAACCGATCAAAGATCGCGTGCACAGTAACAAATCAACCTTTAAGGCTAAATTGGAAGATGCAAAAAAGCAATCAGAAAAATATCAATCCAGCAACGGAAACACAGTAATGATCTGTTGCTGGAATGAATACCTTGAGGGCAATTATATTGAACCTACAGAAGGTCATGGTTTTGACTATCTGGAAGCTATCAGAGAAGTATTTTCAAGTAAGTAAAAGAGCTTAAACCACCGCTCCTAATTTCAACTGCCAGTTCCAGGAGTCTCTTAGCGAGTCCTCCAGGCTGTATTGGGCTTTCCAACCCAGGACATTGTTGATTTTGGAAGTATCTGCCCAAACCTTCACTACATCACCAGGCCTTCTTGGACCTATGGTGTAGTTGAGAGATTTGCCGGATACCCTTTCAAAAGTTTGGACTACCTCGAGTACTGTATTACCCCTACCTGTACCCACATTGAAAATATCGTAGAAATGATCTTCCTGTTTGGAAAGATATTCCAAGGACTTGACATGGGCATCTGCGAGGTCCATGACATGGATATAGTCTCTCACACAACTCCCGTCCTCAGTATCATAATCATCTCCGAAAACGGTTAGTTTTTCCCTGATCCCTACAGCAGTTTGCGTAATAAAAGGAACAAGATTGTTCGGAGTACCCAAAGGCAACTCTCCCAAGGCAGATGAAGGATGTGCTCCAACTGGGTTAAAGTACCTAAGGGATATAATCCGCACACTTGCCTTGCTTTTAACATAATCACTTAAAATATCCTCACAGATCTTTTTGGTATTGCCATAGGGACTTTCAGCATCTTTTCTTGGTGTAGATTCGGTAACAGGCAATACATCTGGCTGACCATATACGGTGCAGGAGGACGAAAAAACAAGGTCTTTCACTCCATATTTTGACATGCATTCCAGAATCACCAAAAGGGAATCTATATTGTTTTTATAATAGTTTAAAGGAAGTTGAGTACTCTCTCCTACAGCCTTATAAGCTGCAAAATGAATAACTCCCGAAATTTGGTTCTGCTTAAAAACCTTTTCGACAGCCTCTCTGTCATTACAGTCCTCTTCATAGCAAATTATTTCTCTTCCCAATATTTCCTCAAGGCCTGAGAGTGTTGATTTTTCAGAGTTCGAAAAATTATCAAGGATAATAGGCTCAAAACCCGCATTCACCAGTTCCACCGCCGTATGTGAACCTATATAGCCTGCCCCACCTGTAATAAGAATTTTTTTCATGTGTTTTTTATTAATCATTAAAAGGTCATAACATTTACCGAACCGTAGACCGGATTTAGGTATGTATCATATTTTACCGTTCACCAAACAACTGTATGGCGTCAAACTGTCTATCGCAGTATTACACTTGGGTTAATATCGTAGATCAAATAATACTCAAATCACAATATTAGTAGGATAAATCCGATAATTGATTTCTAATTTAAAAAATATGGTCTGAATGGGAAATAATTTTCTATTTTCGAAAAAAAATCTAGTGTTTAGAATATTTTAATTTATTTCGTGTTGAAATAAGATAACAATCCTTTTTATGAAAAGAATTTTAGTAACTGGAGGTGGTGGTTTTTTGGGAAGCCATCTTTCTGATAGATTGATAGCAGAAGGAAATGAAGTTTTGTGTATGGATAATTTTTTTACCGGCAGCAGAATGAATATCCATCACTTGTTAGATAATAAGAATTTTGAGTTGATCAGGCATGATGTCACGTTCCCAACTTATGTTGAGGTAGACGAAATCTACAATCTTGCCTGCCCTGCAAGCCCTGTTCATTATCAGTTTGACCCTGTTCAAACAACTAAGACTTCTGTCATTGGAGCGATAAACATGCTCGGTCTGGCCAAAAGGCTGAAAATAAAAATACTGCAAGCCTCTACTTCAGAAGTTTACGGTGACCCTGAAATCCATCCTCAGCCGGAAAGTTATAGAGGAAATGTCAATCCAATCGGACCAAGAGCTTGTTATGATGAAGGAAAAAGATGTGCAGAAACACTTTTCTTTGATTATTACAGACAACATAATGTCAAAATCAAAGTCATGAGGATTTTCAATACCTACGGACCAAGGATGAATCAAAATGACGGAAGGGTTGTCAGTAATTTTATAGTACAGGCACTGAAAGGTCAGGACATCACCATATATGGAGATGGGAAGCAGA
>NZ_REBN01000063.1 GCF_007692705.1 Mongoliibacter sp. | reverse complement strand
AGAGTAGGAATCAGCCCAATTTGCAAATAATTAAGTCATAGACATTTTCTAAAATTCCTTTGCGTCTTTGCGTCTCCGCGTGAACCAAATACCTAAGATGTCTCACTACGTTCGACATGACAAGGTGAAGTCTTTGACTCTCCTTAACTTCCACAGCTACCTTTGCGGTCTTGAAAGCCAAAGAGTACTAATCAGCCCAATTGGTAAAATTTAAGTTTTAGACACTTCCTAAATTTTCTTTGCGATACTTGGCGTCTTTGCATCTTCGCGTGAACTTACCCGCCGCATGCAATGAAATCTTAGTAATCAATTGGCATCATGTCAGCAACCCTTTCCCAAGCCATATAGCCTTCCACATAGAGGAATTTAGGATTGAAATAACCTCCGTTTTCAAAAATTCTGATTTGACGGCCTCGTAAAATGAGCTTTGAAGTCTGATGGAATATTTTCCTTTGACTTGCTCCTTGTGTGTAAGAAAGGGCACTTGCTGGTTGAAATTGAAGTTTGTATGAAGACTCTTCAGATTCATTCAGATAAAGAACAAATACAGGTTTTCTAAAAGTATAAAACTTACCAGCTCCTTCTGTCGAAAAAAGCACTTGTTCCAAGGTCAGAGCTTCCTCTCCCAATACCTCTTGGTAAGTGTTATTGGGTAAACGCTTGTGCACTACCGGATAAAGCTCAAAACCACTTTCCTCCAAGTCTCCTTTGTACATGGCCCTTATCAAATGTGTCAGGCTTCCATTGAATGCCCTATTCCTATTTTTCTCAACCTTTTTCATTCGGCGAAGGGGTAGGTCCATTTCTTCAAAATAAGGATAACCGAAATAAGACCAGGTTTTTTCTTTTACGACACATTCAAAATCCGTCAGTACAAAAGTAAGTTTGTAGCCTAGATTCGGATTTTCTATTTCCAAAGGAGCTTTTGCTATGGCTATCAAGCTTCCAGGTTTGGATTGATCATCCAAAATCAAAACCTCCGGGTTCAGGATTTTGGTCTTTTTGGCATTTATACTTTCCCCAAGGAAAAACCGTTCAAAAATCTTCAGATTTTTATACCAATCTTTATCCCTTTTTGCCTCCACCATTCTTTCTTTCAAATCTATGGGAATAGGTTGCAGTTCAAATAAGTATTCCGACTTCAGGTTTTCGGTATCCACTGCCAGTGTTTTGCTTCCGTAACCCATAAAGTTCACCACTAACTCAAACTGTCCCTTTGGAATTTCAATTTCAAACTGTCCCCGATTGTCAGTAATAGCCCCAAAAGTTGAGTTGCTGATAAATACTGTAGCATATTCCAGAGGTTCTTTGCTTTGGGCATCCTTTACCTGACCTTTGACCAAATGTTGCGCTTCAGCGCGCCAAATTATACTAAAAAGTAAAATTAATATAAAGGATTTTCTCATTCCTGACTGTTGATTTTGTAAGTTCCGTAAACGGGTTCACCTTCTTTACTTATTCCTTCTACCACGATCAAAAATTCTGACTCTGCATCAGAAAGCGTAAATTCAATTTCACCCTTACCTTCAAAATCTGTTTCCACATAAGGATTCCAAAACACGGTGGATTTTAGGTTATTTTTAAAAGGATCTTTGACCCTCTGGCCTTCTGCGATTTCATTGAAACGGTATGCTTGGGAAAAGCCTGGGATTTTGAAAGCTTTCTCCGGTTTAGGAGGATTAAAACTTGCATAGGACCTTTTGGTTATGATATTGACGACACCGGATACGCCTCTAGCCCCATATGCAATTGTACTAGCTACATTATTGAGGATTTCCAGCCTTTGGACATCCGACATAGGTATAGAGGCAATCAATACCTTGTCAATGACTATTCCATCCAATAAAAACAAAGCTCCTGAGGCATTTTGTAGCCCAGGGCCAAAACTGAAATTGTGAACCCCCATTCTAAAAAATACTTTTGGCGGATTTCCAAAATCATTAGGGTCACCGAGCATAAACATGCCCGGAACTCTTCCCCTCATGTACAAGAACACATTCATGTGGTCATATCCCCGATCTGGGATTTCCAGGGAAATGTCTGGATTTCCTCCATATAAATTTGACTTATCAGAAATGTCGAACGTCTCCCGCCTATTTTCCACATCAATCGTATCTAACAAAACCTCCCTTGAGGCGAAATCCGCTTCCCTGATTTTTCTGTAAAGCATAACATCATTTAGTCCTTGACTACTATGTTCAGGCTGTAGTTCAAATTCTTTTTTGGCTAGAGCAGGACGTAATGCGGTTTCGATAAGACTGATATAATCAGGTTTGATGGGGTATTTTTTCACTATATCCCCTTTTTTGTTTTTTACAATCTGTTGAAACACAACGCTGGCATGATCCTGAAAAAACATGCCATCGAGGGTGAATATGCCATTTGAGTCAGTCTCTACCTCAAAAATCTCGGGAGGACCCTGCATGGGATAGACCAAGACTTCCAACGTTTGGCTTTCCTTCAACAGCTTTCTCTCCCCATCCAACACTTGGAGTTTTTGCGAAAACCCTGTCGGTATTTTGATTGCATCCCCGGATGCTTTCATAGCAAGTGTTTTTTCCAGTGAATTTCTCAGGGGAAATGCCATCATCAGCATGTCCAGTTTTTGGGACAGTTCGGGATCTTCTTTGTCAAAAGCTGGAAAAAAGGCCTCCGATCCTCCTTCAAGATGAGCATGAAGAGAAAAATGACTGTTGATATTGGGCAGCTCAAAAGGGTTGACCTGATTCAGGTCTATGACAGATACCGATAATTCTGATTCAAGTCCATCATCAAATTCATCCATTACCTCAAGTCCTATGCGGACCCGTTCCCTGGGCTGGAAATTTTCCTTCTGATTTTTAAAGCCTATAAGGGACAATGCTCCGGGGTGGAGGAATACATTTCTCTCCCCGAGAATTTTGCCCGATTCGTCTAAAACTGAAATGTTGAAAGTCCCCGGCATGAAATTCTCCTTATGCAGAACCATAGACTGCTGGGCTTCATCCATATCAAAAATCAGCTCATACACCGGAATTCCGCCGGATAAAGCGATCATTTGAAATTTACGGTCTTTGATCTGTGGGGATTTAATCAGGGAAATGAATAGTTTGTCAGGATCTGAGTGGAAATCCGTCTGAATTAACACCCCATCTTGAAAAAAATCGGGGAGCTCATGTTTTTCCCAGTTCCCGTCTGTTCCCCTGCCAAGAATATGATAGCTGTCATTTTCCTCCGGAATAAATTCCACCAAAGCCATTCCCTTGCTGTCAATTTGTATAGGACGAAGGGTATCCGACTTGCTGTTCATCAGATATCCCTGAAATGCAGCAGCAGGAAATCCAGAACCGTTCCTGGCCAAGACCACTGCTTTGTTTACTACATTCGGAATAAGCAATCCAGATTCGGGATGAAAGGAAACACTGATTTTTTCTTCTCTGTCTTTTTTGGCAACCAGTTTGCCAGGTTCCTGAATGGTAATGGGTTTTTGGAAAATATAATCTTCAGCCCATAGGCGCATCAAATCTGTGTAGGCACTCAGCAGATACTCCCCAGTCTCCAAGTCTGATAAAACCAGGTTGGCAGTACCGCTGCCTTCTTCCATCCGCACGATGGATTTTTGGAGAATTTCTGTATCGCCTGCTTTACTCAGAAAGACATAAACGGCTTCAGAGTGTTCAAAAATAGGGTTTGTTTTTACAGGTACTGTTTTGGCGTAGGCTTTAAACCAGACGGTATCATTGGGAAAATAATGTAATTTATCTGTTTGAAGGTATATTTTCTCGAAAGGGATATTGGTGTCTTCTTTCGCTATTTCAGCCTCCATGGCCATTTCCGGCACTTGTGCAGCCAGTTGATGGGAGAAAAAAAGTAAGGTCAGAATGTAGGCTATCGCTTTCATAGGCACTTAATTTTGATTTAATATAACAAATACTTAGTTAACAGCCGGAGGGCTGAAAAAAAATGTACACAATAATATTCACGGATACAAAAAACATTAGTTTTGAAATCTTTGTCTTTTTCCGGTTATGTATTTGGCCATGAAGGCACGAAGACACAAAGTTCTTTGAGCCTTTGCTTTTCTTAATTTTCGAAAGTGGGTTTGCAGGATCTTCTATGCCGATGTTCAGAACAAGTTCCGCGGGATTAATTTGGCCCGCTGATCTCGCTGATTATCGCAGATATCTTTGCGGTCTTGGAAGCCAAAGAGCAGGAATCAACCCAATTTGTAAATAATTAATTCATAGACATTTTCTAAAATCTCTTTGCGTCTTAGCGTCTTGGCGTGAACCCAACACCTAAGATTTCTCACTACGTTCGAAATGACAAGGCGAGGCTCTTGACTCTCTTTACCTTCTGCGCAATCCGGATGCTCTGGACAGGCTCTGCACACTACGCAGGATTAAATTGTCCCGCTGAACCTGTTCCGAGTATCGGAATGCCGCTGATTATCGCAGATACATTTGCGGTCTATAAAGCCAAAGAGTAGGAATCAGCCCAATTTGCAAATAATTAAGTCATAGACATTTTCTAAAATCTCTTTGCTTCTTAGCGTCTTGGCGTGAACCAAATACCTAAGATTTCTCACTACGTTCGAAATGACAAGGTGAAACTTTTTTCCTCTCTTTACCTTCTTCGGTTACCTTTGCGGTCTTGAAAGCCAAAGAGTAGGAATCAGCCCAATTGGTAAAATTTAAGCTTTAGACATCTCCTAAAATTTCTTTGCGATCCTTGGCGTCTTAGCCTCCTCCGCGTGAACCCAACACTTAAGATGTCTCACTACGTTCGACATGACAAGGTGAAGTCTTTGATTCTCTTTACCTTCTGTAATTCTCTGCGTCTCCCTATGCTCAGGACAAATTACGCGTGAACCCCAGAACCCCAGTACCCATAAACCCAAACTATCTCCGACTCTCCTCAGAAAATGAGAAGTTCCCATAAACAGGCTCATTCGCATCAGACAATCCTTCAAAGCTCACATCAAAAGAACTATTCCCTTCGTTGAGTGGAAAAGAAATCCGGATTCTACCGTCCTCATTCGCGCTGAGGCTGGGATTCCAATACAGGGTAGATCTAAAGTCCAAGGCAAAGGGACTACCTTCTTCAGCCTGTCCTGAAGGCACATAAAACTCCCTCTTGGCTACATAGCCTTTTGTAAACAGCAAATCGTTTCCTTGACCCAATCTCGGATCATCTTCCAGTTCACTTGGTGGATTGCCTGTTTTGGTCAGGATATTGATATAGGGCACACCACTCATCAATGCAGCTTTCCCTTGGGATTTGATCACGTCAACCCTTTCTATGTCTATCATATTTAGACTCATGGCCATCAGGACATCGGAAGGTTGACCATCTATCAAAATTGGGTTACCTGCATTTTGAGGCCTTCCGCTGGCATTACCGGTAATCATCCCACCTCTTATAATCACCCTAGGAGGGTTTTGAAAATCAAAAACATCTCCAATTACTTGAACCCCTGGTACCCTTCCTCTTAAAAATTGAATGGCATTAGCATACACAAAATCTTCCCGCTTGACAGGAAGGCTGGCATCCGGTCTATCTCCATATAGGAGGGTCCTATAATCATTTGGCTTGCTGAGGTTGCTTGCTTCCACCGTAATTTCCTGAAGCAATACTTCCTGCCCAAGAATAAACTCTTCCATCATATTTCTTGCTTCACCGACCTTGACCACGTATTCAAAATCAAGATCTTCAATCTGACCTACCGGAATTCCAGTAATCAATTTGTCAGGTCGAAGTTTCACATCAAGGTAATCCAATTGCATATCATTGTTCTTTTTGGGCGCATTGGCTTTACCTTCTTTCTGCAAATAGGCCTGCGTAAATACAGAAACGGAATCAGTAAAATCCAAATCCGAAAACAAAAACCGCCCTTCTTCATCTGTTTCTCCCTCCAAAACCTGTGGCAAATCATAATAGCTATTGACCATCAGCGTCACCTGATGTGGCTCCTTGATGGGATTTCCTCCAAGTTGCTTCACCTGTCCACTGATTTTCAAGCCTTTTTCAAAATCAAAAGTTTTGCTGTTTTTATCTGCCAGTTTTTCCCAGCTGAACCTCCTCCAGCCCTGAGTAAGGAGCAGTTCATCCAAATGCTTTTCTGCTTCTGCATTTTCCAGATCAAAGTAATAATATGGGTTTTCGACCAAACCTTTCAATTCAGCGCTCAATCTATAATGTGAAAGTATGTTTGCAGCATGAGGTTCTGATACAACCTGCCCGGCATCCGTGACGGCAATAGAGAAGTTACCAGCAAGGGGAGCACCAAACTCATCCATGACCAATATATCCATCTCAACCCATTCTTTTGGTTTGTAAGAGGCTTTGTCGAGACTGAATTCTGTCTGCGCCTGTGCATAGGGATGCATGTATACGAGGCGTTCCGCTATTGGAAAACTTCCCGCTTCCATCATGGTAATCTGGGTGATACCCGGAGGAAAATCATCTTTCTCAAAAGTAACTTTTGCAGAGCCGTTTTCCAGTGTGACATTTTCCCGCCAGATCGACTTACCAGCCGAAAGTGCGACCAAAAGCATTTCCTGATTCATGGAGTCATTGCTTTCAATTTCAATAAAGCCCAAGTCCTCATCACTTAACACATCCACCCTTAGAATACTGCCTTTTGATTTTGCCTTTGGCAGCGAAGCAGTTTTCCATTTGCTGTTGAGGGATTTGACATACGCTATGTATTGGCTACCCTTTTCCGGAATAAATGCAAAAGAACCCATACCCATTTGATTGGATTCAAAGCGCAGCAAGGTATCTTTTTGGTTTTGGATCAAAAACCCGTAAAATTCTTCTCCAAGGCCTTTGTCACCAGTAGCTTTGAAACCGACTTTACTTTCAAGTCCTTCGACCAGGTCTCCACCTTCAGGAAAGAAACTAACATTTAAGGTCCCTTCTAGTTCCGTCCTCGGAATAAAGGCGTCCTTGATGTCGCCAATCCAGATGTCTTTGGCAAAAAGATAATGTTCACCCATCTCTTCACTTCTTTTGGAATAAGCAATCAGGCTATAGTTGCCAGGATTGATGTCCCTTGGCAGTACCATATCCCCAAAGCCCATTCCTTCATCGAGCCTGATGATCATTTGCTCTACTGGTTCGCGGGTCAGGTTGCTGTACAGGTTCACATATAAAGGGACAGTTGGTGTCGCCTGTGGTAATTCAGCGCCGTTTTCCACAAGCCCATAGGCCTTCACCCAAATGGTGTCATTGGAAAAATAATGAGACTTATCGGTATGCAGGTAAACCTTTTCATATGGGTTTGACTGTACATATCCAGCTATTTTATCCTGCAGTTCTTTGGAAAAATCCTGGGCCACAAGTGACAAAGATGCTAAAAGAAAGGTCATTAAAAACAAGGATCGAATCATATCATATTTGTTTTATGTGATTGTCCGCTTTCTTTCCAGTAGAATCCTAACCATAGAATAAATCAACGATTTCAAGCCAATATCAATGAATAACTTGTTCCGAGACTTCGGAATCCAATATCTATTAATATCGGGTTGAATTAATACCCACTCTAAATTGGTTACTGGTCTAATTGCGAGTTTACATATTGTTTTAATCATTCAATTCATAATCAAAGGGCATCAAGTCCCCTATTTTTTCCCATGCCATATATCCTTCTATCAAAAGGTCGAAAGGATGGAAGTAACTTCCATTCTCAAAAATCTGTACAGCATTTCCCAACATATTGATAGTGGATCTTTGGGCACTGTTTGAGGTGTTGGTTTCTACAACTACTCCAGCCCTGACCATTTGGGCATTCTTGTCTATCTCTTTTTTTGCGAATGCGACTTCTTCAACTTCTTCTGTGAAGACAATGTAAACAGGCTTGTCATAGGTCAGGAAAGTCAATTCATTTCTGGAAACATCTATCAGGTCTTTTTCAAAAAGTCTTTTTTCTGTAACCATTTCAATTTCCCCAGGTAATTCCTTACGTCGAATTACATTTTTCAGACTGTCCCTTACCAGAGGATTGAGACTTTTTCTCAACTCTTCCTGAGCCAGTTCGGCCATTTCTTCACTTGCCCATTCCGGATTTGTGACACGCTCTATGGCATACAGTTCATACCCCTCTTCCTCCAGTTCTTCATGATACAATGACCTGATAAAATGTGCAACACTGCCTTTGAAAGCCCTCTCTCTGTTTTTTTGCAAACTCCTTTGTCTTCTTCTTGGAGCATCTTCTTCTATAAAAAACGGATAACCTGCATATCGAGAAATCCTACTTTCCAAGTCCAACTCAAAACCTTCCAGCACATATTGGATGGTATATCCCAAATTAGGGTTTTCAATCAAAAGTGTTTCCCTTGCCCGGGCCCTGAGTTTTCCTTTTTCGGTTTCTGCATCCAAAATCAAGACTTCAGGATTGAGAATTTTACACCTTTCACCGTTGATACTATTCCCTAAAAACTCCTCTTTGAATACATCAAGGTTTCTATACCATGTGCGGTCTCTTTTCATTGCAACCTCCGCTTCTTCCAAATCAATGGGTTCCGGCAAAATCCTGAATTCGTAGCTTTTCATCAGGTTTTGGGTACTGAAATCATACTTAAAAGTCTGGTAGCCCATAAAGCTGATGATCAACTCATGTTTACCGGAAGGAATATCAATGGAAAACTGACCATTGCTATCCGAAATATCACCAAAGGTGGAGTTATTGATAAATACTGTAGCATATTCCACTGGCTGAAGCGTTTCCGCATCAATTACTTTCCCCTGAATTACAAATTGGGAAAATGCCTTTTGCGAAAACCCCAAAAAGGCTAGAAAGAAGAAAAAGTATAAGGGTTTTATTTTTCGCATTTAAAATGGTTTTATATGATTTTATTTTCTATTAGCATTGACATTAGACTATGCGTCATTCTGAGTGAGGAACGAGTGAAGAATCTCCCAGTTTAAAGGTAGGAGATCCTTCTCCCGATTCTCGGGATCAGGATGACGCCTAAACATATGTCATTATCTTTTCTGAGCATTTTTTCCAATGTTAAATTCTCAGAATGACGCCGTAATAATCTCATCGCCTTTCTGTAAAAGCCTATTCAAGATTCCCATGGTATCACATCAATTAATTCACTCAGGTAATTGATTTGCTCTTAAGCAATATTTCCTCAATCTACCTGAATGGTATATTTCCCAAATACTGGTTCCTTGCTTTCACTTAGCCCTTCAATTATAATATCAACTTCTGTTCTTCCCTCAGTCAAGGGAAAGCTGAGGGAAATTTTACCATCCAGGTCACTTTTTAACAGTGGGTTCCAATAGATTGTAGATCTATAATCAGTGAAATATACTTCCTCAGGCACTATTTCATTGCTGGGAACATAAAACTCTCTATAAGGCAAATATCCTTTTGTGAAGATCAATTCATTTCCCATACCAAGTCTTGGATCTTCATCCAGTCTAGGGTTGGGGCTTCCCGTTCTTGTCAGTACATTAACTACAGGCCCTCCCAACATTGCCGTTCTTGCAAGAGAAACCATCACGTCCACCCTTTCAATATCCACCATTTGGAGGGTCATTGCCATTGCATCATCAACGGGGTGGCCATCAATCCAGATTTGTGCTCCTCCCATTTGTTCCCTTCCACTCGCATTGCCCGTGACTGTTCCACCTCTAACCTGTACTGAAGGTGGATTGGAATAATCAAATACATCTCCTACAACATTTACCCCTGCAAACCTTCCTCTGATCAAATGGTAGAAATTTGCATAAACAAAGTGTTCTTCTGTTACTGTGATGCTTTTTTCAGGATTATCTCCGTAGAGCATCGCCCTTTGGTCAGGTTTTTTCATGTGGCTCTTTGCTTCTATCACTACCTCTCCCAATTCTACTTCCTGACCAAGAATAAATTGCTCCATCATCCTTTGAGCTTCACCGGCCGTGACCAAATAGGTCTCATCTAACTTATCCTTGTCCAATTCTTTTACTGCCGTGATCAGTTTTTCAGGCCTGGGCTTTTTCACTTTATTCTCCAGACTGATTTCATTGGCTTTGACGATTTTTGGTTCTGCGGCCTTACGGATTTTTTCCGTGTATGCCTGCGTAAAGACTGCTACCGAATCATAGAAATCAAGGTTTTCAAATTTGAAAGAGCCTTTTTCATCCGTAGTTCCCTGCAGCACTTCAGGCATAAAATAAAGAGAATAAATCATCATGGTGATTTCCCTGGGTTCCTTCACCGGATTTCCTCCTATTACTTTAACATTGCCGGAAATACTCAAACCTGTTTCAAATCTGGCTTCTGGCATGTCCTCTTTTTCCATTACCTCTTTCCAAGAAAACCTCCTCCAGCCTTGGGTAAGCATCAAATTATCCAAAGCCATATATGCATCCTCATTTTTTGAATCAAAATAGTAGTATGGGTTTTCTATCGCTCCTTTGATTTCGGAACTCAATCTGTAATGGGTAAAAATATTCTCCCCAAATTCAGGATTCATTACCTGACCTGCATCCGTCACTGAAATAGAAAAATCTCCCTTGATGGGCACTCCAAATTCATCTTTTATCAGCATGTCCAACTCAACGGTTTCTTTTGGTCTGAAGGATTCTTTTTGAAAGTTAAAATCTACCTCTGCCTGGGCAAAAGGGTGGAAAAAAACCAGTCTTTCAGCCACTGGCCGTAGATTTTCATCGAAAAGGGAAAACTGTATAATTCCTGTTGGAAAATCATCTTTTTCCAGCATTAGGCTTGCTTCCCCTTTCTCTAAGCTAATTTCTGTATCATAAATGAGTTTTCCTTCTGCAATCCCCAAAAGCCAAAAACGCTGGCTCTCTGTATCTTTTTCGCTTATATTGATTTCAAACACGTCTCTTTCTTCCTCCAACAATACCGAAAGCACTGCGCCGTTTTCTTTTGCAGGGGGAATGGGAAATGCTTTCCATTCCGTATCGGCAGTTTTGACAAAAGCCTGATATGTTCTACCTTTTTCAGAAGTGAATTTTACCCGTCCCATACCCATCATATTGGATTCAAATCTTGCTACGGTGTCCCGGGTATCATCCACCAAATAACCGTGGAATGGTACACCTAAGCCTTTATCCCCAACGGCTTTTATACCCATAGTGGATTTGAGTCCTTCCACCAAATCCCCACCTTCAGGAAAGAAATTCACTTCCATATTTCCTTCCAGTCCAATTCTGGGTACAAAAGCATCACGAATATCCCCTATCCATATATCTTTGGTAAAAAGATAATCCCAACCCTTTTCCTCACTATATGCAGTATAGGCCACAAGCTGATAATTACCAGGGCTTAGATCCCTTGGAAGTATGATGTCGCCTACACCCCAACCCTTTTCCAATTTCATAACTTCCTCCATAATGGGTTCTTTTTGGATGTTCTTGTAGAGGTTGATGTACAATGGTGCCGAAGCAGTGGGGTTGGGAATCAATTCACCGGTTTCCATGGTGCCATATGCCTTGATCCAAATGGTATCGTTCAGCAGGTAATGGGGTTTGTCCGTGTGGAGATAGACTTTCTCAAAGGGTACTTGCCTTTGGTAATCTTCAAGTGAGGATTGTAGGTTTGAAGCAGGGCTTTGCGCAAAAGATTTAGCAAAAAAAATAAACACAAATGAAAATAGGGAAAATGTGGCTTTCTTCATATTTTGTTTGGGTTACACTATCATTACGGAACAAAAATTCTTTAGTTCATGAAAATAGTAAATTTTAGTTTTTATAATGTTCAATAAAGTTGAAAATGTTAAAACTATGGCTCTTCCACACTAAAACCGAAACTTGCATGTATACCTTTTCCTGAATTGGAAAGCCCTTCTACAGTTACTTTTACTTCTGGACTTAGTTCAGTCAAGGGGAAATCAAGAAATACTTTTCCTCTTACATCTGTTTTTACATGAGGTTGCCAATAAATCGTGGACCTTACATCCATGGCAGCAGGAGCATTCAAACCCGGACTTGTAGGTGGAATATAAAACTCCCTTACAGGGGAATATCCCTGAGTGACTAAAGTTGCATTTCCAAGGACTTCTTCCCGCTCACTGTCCCTTTCAGGATTCCCGGATATGGTCAGTATATTCACTATGCCTCTTGCACCAAAAGCTCCAAAAGCAGATGCTTTAGCCTGATTTCTGATAATATCCACCCGCTCTATTTCTGTAATGGGCAATACTGCTGCTAAACCCGGATTAGATGGAGCACCATCAATAAATATCTCAGCACCTTGAGCTCCTCTGACTCCCTGAGCCCCTCTGATCACAATGGCAGGAGGCTCTGTCAAGTTGAAGACATCTCCCTGAACCACCACACCCGGCAAGCGTCCTCTGATCAGCTGATAGACATTCTGAAACATGTAAAATTCTTCTGACACCTCTATATACAAATCCGGATTATTGTTGTATTGGGTGGTGCGCATGTCCCGAACCCTGTCACTTCTTCTTCCTCGTACAGTTACACCTCCAAGTTCAACTTCACGGTTGAGAATCATCTGTTGGTATAAGTTCCTAGATTCCTTTACTGTGACCAGATATTCTTCATAATCCTTGAAATAATCCCTTTGAGGCAAGGCAATTCCACTCTTCACATTAATTTCTGGAATTTCTTTCTGATGCAGGACCACCTCATTCCTTTTGAGTTCTATTTTTTTGCCCCTTCTTTCCTTTTCCAGGTAAGCCTGCAAAAACACACCGACAGAATCCTGATAATCCATCCCTACAAACATGAAATTACCCCGCTCATCCGTTTCACCTTCATAGATGATGGGGCTTCCATAAAAATGCTTGACCAGCATCGCCAGTTTGTATGGTTCATCCACTGGTTTTTCATTCAATTGCATCACCCTGCCTTCAATGGTCAACCCATACTCCAAATTGTATCTGGGATCACTTTCCATTTTGGATAGATTGTCCCAAGAAAAGCGCCTCCATCCCTGGGTCATCAACAAGGTATTCAAGTACCTTTCTGCATTTGGATTTTCTATATTGAAATAAAAATAAGGCTGCTCTATATTTCCTTTTACCTCGGAAGCCAACTCAAGATAGGTTAAAATATTAGCTCCATTCTCCTGATGGCTTACCTGATATGCATCTGTTACGCTCACAGAAAAATCCCCTGAGACGGGTTGACCTGATTTATCCAGGATCTCAATATCCATGCGTACCCTATCTTTAGGCTTGTAGCTATCCTTTTCCATCCTAAAACTGGCTTCAGTATCAACAAAAGGCTTCAGGTAAATTATCCTCTCAGCCAAAAGCCTGGTCTCCTCATCCATCAAGGTAAACGTGTGTATTCCCGAGTCAAAATCATCTTTTTTGAAGGTAAAACGCATCATCTTCTGGTCAGTCTCGATTTTTCTGTGCATGACAACCTTTCCTTTGGACATACCCAAGAGGTTTAGGGATGAAGGTTTTATTTTCAGATTGTGTTGGATCTTGACTTCCACCTCATCACTGCTGTAATTTGGATCCATTTGAAAGGAAATTCCCTCCTGACGGACATTTGGAAACCCAAAATTCTCCCATGTTTGACCGGAAACTTTGGCCCTCATTTCATAGGTTTCTCCATGCTCGGCCTTAAATTGAAAAAGGCCCATTCCCAGGTGTTCTGAGTGAAAAGCCAATAAAGTATCCTGCTTACTGTTAAGAATGTAACCTTCCACATCAACTCCATTTCCGTATTCATCCGTAGCTTTGAATGCAACCCTACTTTCCATACCTGCAACCAGATATCCACTTTCTGGAAAAAATTGAAGATTGAATTTTTGGCTTTCCGATTCATTTTTTGGGATATCAGCAATATCACCTACCCAAATATTTTTTTGGAAAAAAACCTCCTCTCCAAAATTTCTCATCCATTCTGTATAAGCTCTCAGTGTGTATATTCCGGAATTTAAGTCTCTCGGAAGCACTATGTCACCATCTCCCATCCCCTCATCCAAACGGATCACTTTTCTGCTAATCAGTGGTTCTGATCCTGGTTGAATCAATTCCACATAAAGAGGCACAGAGGGTGTAGGTTTTGTATCAGTCCCTTCCTTATCCATAATTCCATAGGCCTTAAACCATATAGTATCATTTAAAAAATAATGTGGCTTATCTGTGTGGAGATAGACTTTTTCAATGGGATAGCTTTTGTGGTAAGATTCGATAGCATCTATAAGTTGTTCAATTGGGCTTTGCCCATAACCAAATTGAATTAAGGTAAAAAAGAAACAAAGAGAAATCAAAATTGATTTTTTCATATTTTATTTGGAGTATACTGATTTTACGGCACTAAAATTTTATGGTTTAATAACATTCAGAACAGACACGCAAGGCATGAAATAATCACAATAAAAGCCATGGGGTTATAATGAACTTCATACTCCTCTAAAATTTACTCATTTCTTGCTCAAACGATAGGCACATAACAATAATTAATTCGGAGCTAAGATTCTATTTCAGTATTTTCAAATGAATTTTCAAAAAAATCAAACCAAAAATAAAGAGATGGGTTTATACCATAATTAGCATAAAACTTATAAAAAAAGATACATATCGTATATTTGAAAAAATCCGTAAAATCTAGAGTGTGGTAATCGTCCAAAAGCAACACTACCATATCTCTATTTTTGTAGCGTAATGGGAGTCAGTCTATTTTGCCTTTGGTATTTGTCAGGCTCTGAACTTTAACAATTAAACAATAAACAGATGAAAAAGGCTTTACTTTTATTCGTTTTTATTCTTCAAACTCCCATTTTATTGTATGCACAAAAAGAGGTTGGAGTTTTTCCAAAATCATATTGGAGTTCAGGAGGAGAGTGGATTTTCTCTGCAGGTACAGTTGAAGGTTACAATAATGTTTTAAGGTGGGCTCCAGTTTTCAACGTTCAGAATGTGCTTAACTTTGACAAAAGCCAAAATTTTGGATGGTTTACGGGAGTCAATGTGAGAAATGTGGGTTTTATTTTTGATGAGTCTCCTTCCATCAGAAAAAAAGTGAGGACCTATAATATAGGCGTTCCCTTAGGAGTGAAATTTGGAGACTTAAATAATCAGTTTTTCTTTGCAGGTTATGAATTAGAATGGGCAGTCAATTACAGAGAACGTACCTTTATTGACGAAAGGAGAGTAGACCGTTTCAATGTTTGGTTCAGTGATAGAGTGAATAATTGGCAAAGTTCTTTATTTGCAGGAATATCCTTACCCGGTGGCACTGACATCAAGTTGAAATACTATCTGACCGAATTTTTCAATAGGGATTTTACGGTTGCAGATCCTAATACTGGTGTCATTTCAAGGCCTTATCAAGATTTCCGCGCCAATGTTTTTACTATCTCACTTAGCTTCAACGTTTTTAAGCAGGGTCAATTTGTTGTAGGAGAATAATTTCTATCTTGGAATTAAGTCCAGATAGATGTATGGCAAAAATACAAGCTAATAGAGCTTGTCCGGAGATGGGGAGTTTGAGCAGTGCGTCGCATACCGAAATGCCAGATTGATGCAGGGAAACGATGTTAGATTTTCCTGATGCCAAGGACAGGTAATGGCAAATGAAATAATTTATACATACATGAAATCCTTTTTGGTATTTTTGGCAGTTTTTCTGGTTTTTGGTTTCAGGTCCTATGCCAATACCCTTTCAGATTCCATTGTTTTTCAAAACAATAATTACTTAGTAGGAGAAATTAAATCCTTGGAAAAGGGTGTCTTGACCATGAAAACCTCTTTTAGCAAGGAAAATTTTAAAATAAAGTGGCTTGAGGTAGCTGAGGTGTATTCAGAAAAATCCTTTTTGTTGACTACCAAAACAGGAATTCGAGATTTCGGGAGAATCAGTAGTCCTAACAAGGGAGAGCTCTTAGTTCTAGTCGCAGAAGATCAACAATACCGCTATGCTATTGAAGATATAGTGACCATAAAGCCACTGGAAAGTGGCTTTTTGTCCCGATTCAATGCCGCAATAGATATGGGTTTTACTTTGACTAGAAGTAGAAACCAAAGACAGTTCACCCTCAGGAGTAGATTTGGATATACTTCAAAAAAGTGGTCTTTTGATGGTTCGTACAATAAACTCTATACCTCACAGTCAGGGGCAGAAACCATCAGAAGGGGGGATGGTAACCTCACTTCTTTATATGACCTGGAAAAGGATTGGCTTGGTATCGCCCGAATTGATTACCTATACAATACCGAGCAATTGATTGACATCAGGGTTAACAATAAAATAGGTTTAGGGAAATACCTGTTGAACTCCAACCGCATGCAGTGGACAGCTTTGGGTGGACTTTCGTACAATGTAGAGAACTTTGACAGTGAGGTTTCTAGAAGAAGAAGTGTGGAGACCTGGTTAGGCACAGAGCTCAATATATTTAATATTCAGAAAATCAGTTTACAATCCACTGTTTTTGCTTATCCGAGTTTGACAGAAAGGAACAGGATTAGGGTAGATTACAGATTTGATATCAAGTATGACCTGCCTTTGGATTTTTATTTGAAAGCTGGGACTACTGTTAATTATGACAGACAACCTGTGAGTGGTGCCAATAGCCTGGATTATATTGTTCAGACAACTTTTGGATGGTCTTTTTCCAAATGAAGTAGGGCCTTTTTTATTTTTGGACAGTAAGGTTTTAAAATTTAAAAAGTCACGGCTGTTTTCTTTACAGTATTGAATGCCAAAGAGCAGAAATCAGCCCAATTATCAAAAAAAATTACCTTAAGAGTCTTCCTAAATTTTCTTTGCGATCCTCTCGAGTTGATCGGGACAAGTTTGGCATCTCCCGATGCTTGGGACAAGTTTCGCGTGAACCAAATACCTAAGATGTCTCACTACATTACCAATGACAAATAGCTATTTCTCGCGGCGATCGCTGCGGCTTCGCTGCGCCCGCTGCGTGAACCCTTTTGTCATTTTACGATCTGTAAATACCAAATTTTAAAATCTCGAAATGACAAGGTAGGATCTTTGCCTCTCTCTGCCTTCTGCGCTTATCCGCGTTATCCGCGGGACTTTATTCTCCCACTGATTGTGCTGATTTTCGCAGATACATTTGCAGTCTTTAAATTTAAAGAGTACTAATCATCCCAATTGGTAAAA
>NZ_REBN01000028.1 GCF_007692705.1 Mongoliibacter sp. | reverse complement strand
GAAGTACAACAAAAACCTGCCACTGCTTTTTCCCTGCCGGTGTTTTTAAAGTTGACTGCTTTTGAATTGAAGGCCATTATCAAGAATCAGACTTTTATCATCATCCTGATAATCGGTATGATTAACCTGGTAACTGCCCTTACCTTATTTACAGGAAGATATGGCAGCAGCAATTATCCCTTGACTTATGATGTAATTGATAGTATATCAGGGGCATTTTTTCTGTTCCTGATCGGTATTGTCATTTTTTACTCAGGTGTATTGGTATGGAAAGACAGAGATGTCAAGTTGGACGAAATCAAGGACTCCACTCCTACAGCAACAGGTCTTTTCCTTGCCTCCAAAATCACTGCTTTACTTCTAAGTGTACAATTGATTCTGGTCATTACTATTCTGATAGGCATTATTGCCCAATCAGCTTATGGTTATTTCAATTTTGAGCTGGGCGTCTATGCCCGATCCCTTTTGGTCAACGAGTTTCTATTCTTTACATACCTGACTGTTTTGGCGGTTTTTTTCCATTATCTGATCAACAACCGATACATCGCTTATTTTGCATTTGTGGTTTTCATCATTGCCATAGATTTTGTGTGGCAGGCATTGGAAGTGGAAACTTTGATGTTGGATTATGGATCGGTTCCAAGAGGAACTTACTCAGATCTGAACGGTTTTGGACCTTGGCAAAAAGCTACTTTTTGGTTTCAACTTTACTGGGCAGCTTTTACGATGATTTTAATCTATATCAGCTACCTGTTTTTTTCCAGAGGAAGATCTTTGGATTTGAAAAGCAGGTGGCAGGAAGCCAAAGGCAGGTTGAAAACAAGCAAAATGCTGATTGCTTCTATTTTGGCTATCTTCTTTTTGGTAGGTTTCAATGTGTATTACAACACCCTTGTTTTGAACGATTATGATTCCAGCGATCAGATAGAAAAAAAGCGGGTAGACTATGAAAAGACCTACAAGATTTATGAAGGTATTCCTCAGCCCAAATGGGTAAGTATGGATTATCATATTGAGCTTTATCCGGCAGAGAGGGATTTGGAGTTTGCTGTAAAAGGCATTATGGAAAATAAAACAAATGCTACGATCTCTGAATTACATTTTTCCTTTTCAGACACCAAAAATCCTTTAGAAATAATGATTGATGGAGCTGATATAGAGGAGGATGATAAGGATTTGGGATATAGAATATACAAGCTGTCTCAGCCTATGATGCCAGGGGATCAACTCAAAGTTGGCATTTCAGGAGAAAAGCGCACCAAGGGCTTTGAGAATAGGGTTTCAAATACCAGAATTGTAGAAAATGGCAGCTTTTTCTATTCCATGGAAATGGTACCGGATATTGGATACCAGTCCGATAATGAATTGACAGACAGAAATAAGAGAAGGAAAAAAGATTTACCTGAGAGACGGCGTATGCCTCCATTGGATGAAAACAACTTGGAGGCAAGAAATTTCCATTATATCACCAATAGCAGTGACTGGATAGACATCAAGACAGTGATGGGAACTTCAGCCGATCAGATTGCTGTGAGTCCCGGAAAGCTTATTAGGGAATGGGAGGAAAACGGACGACGATATTTTGAGTACAAGCAAGAAGCTCCTTCAGTGCATTTCACTTCGTTCCTATCAGCAGATTACGAAGTGGAGCGTCAACAATGGCAGGATGTGGACATTGAGGTGTATTATACCAAAGGCCATGAATACAACATTCCGAATTTTGTCAATGCCATGAAAAAGTCTTTGGACTATTATGCCAATAATTTTGGGGAATATCATCATAGCCAACTGAGGATAGTGGAGTTCCCAAGGTATGCCGGTTTTGCACAGTCCTTCCCTGGGACCATGCCATACAGTGAGCGGTTGGGATTTATCACAGATCTCAGAAATGTAAGTGAGGATGATATTGACCTGGTATTCTATGTAACAGCCCACGAGACAGCCCACCAATACTGGGCCCATCAAGTGATTGCCGCCAAAATGCGTGGTGCGGAATTATTGATGGAGGCTATTACCCAGTACTCGGCTTTGATGGTCATGGAACAGGAGTATGGTAGAGATAAAATGCGGAAATTCCTTCGGTATGAAATGGATGGCTACCTGAGAGGAAGAGGAAGTGAATATGAAGCTGAGCGACCCCTAGCTGAAACTGAGCGGCAAGGCTATATCCATTATGAAAAAGGTTCTATAGCCATGTATTACCTCAAAGAAATGATCGGGGAAGAACAAGTCAATAATTCCCTTAGACAGTTGATTGCAGATTTCGGCTATCAAGGCGCACCTTACCCCACTTCCATGGATGCTGTTAGGGCATTTAGAGCAAATACACCTGATAGCCTGCAGTATGTAATCGATGATTTATTTCTCAATATCACTTTATTTTCCAACAGGGTGGTTGACGCTAACATTACCCAAGATGGTGAGGAATACATTGTAGAATTTACCACAGAATCAAAAAAATTCAGATCAGATTCTTTGGGTAAGGAAAGTCCTATTCCCATTGCTGACTTTATAGATGTGGGGGTTTTCGGATTTACAGAAAACAAGAAACTCTTGGGTGAGCCCCTGATCTATGAAAGGCTGAAAATTGATCAGGAAGAAAATAGCTTCACCTTCCGTACCAAATCCAAGCCTCAGGTGGTAGGTATAGATCCTTACAATTACCTGATCGATAGGGTTCCGAGTGATAATACAAAAAAGGTAAGCTTGAATTAAATCAGCGATATTAAAAATCTCTGAACAGAATACAGAAAAGTATTTCCTAAATCAGGAAAAGAAATCGTATGGAACGCCAACATAACCATTCTTATACCTATAAAAGACTGCCATTGATCTTGGCAGTCTTTTTTCAAGTCTTCTTTTGGCTTGGCCCTCATGGTATGGCACAAAACGATATAGATTTCTTGAAGGGAAAAGTTTTGAATTCGGAAAGCAGAGAGCCCGTTCCTTTTGCACATGTATTTTTTAAAGGTTTTGAAAATCAGGGTACGGTCAACGATATAAGAGGAGAATTCAAGTTAAGGCTTATTCAATCAGCAGACAGTATTGTCATTTCCCATGTGGGGTATGAAAATCAGCAGCTTCCTTATTCCGATATCAAAGAAGCAGGTCAAGTATATCTAGTACCCAAACAAATTGAAATGGCTGAAATGGTTTTTTTTGCAGGTGAAAATCCTGCTATTAAAATTGTCAAATCAGCAGTCAGCAATAAAAGATTGAATGATCCTGAAAATCTAGATTCCTACCAATACAGTGCCTACAATAAATTGGTTTTTTCATTGAAAGAAGCAGAGAAAAAGGACTCAGTTTCAGTAGAAATAGACAGTGCCCTCAAAGGAGGTCACTTATTCATCTCAGAAAGTTACTCAGAGGTATCCTTCAAAAAGCCAGGAAACAGAAATGAAACCATAAAAGCTTCTAAAATGTCGGGGTTCAAAAGCCCAGTCATAGCCTTTGTTTCCAGCACTTTTCAGCCGTTTTCATTGTATGAAGACCATATCACAATTTTTGATATCCCCTACCTCAACCCACTTTCAAAGGAAGGTTTAAACAAATACGATTACTTTTTGGAGGACAGCATTCAAAATGAGACAGGAACTTCATACATCATCAGCTTTCAACCCCAAAAAGGTAAAGGATACCTTCTAGGAACTGGCATTATGGCCATATCCTCAAATCGCTATGCTTTGGAAAATATGGTGTTCAAATCATTGGATAATGGGAGTACGCTCCAATTTGAACTTCAGCAAAAAAACAAATGGGACGGAAATCACTGGTTTCCTGAACAGGTTAACAGCAAATAC
>NZ_REBN01000029.1 GCF_007692705.1 Mongoliibacter sp. | reverse complement strand
GGTCTCCGGAGAATAAGGCTCCGGAGGTCTTTTTTTTGACTTATTTTTTTAAAAAATCAAACCCCTCATGAAATATAAGGTAAGATTTGAAAAATAGATTTTTCAGGATTTAACCAAAAGTAGAAGTTTAATCCTAGTAATTTTAAAGTGTCACTTTAAAATTACTAGGAAAAATAGGAATCATCCTTGCAAATTTAAAATCAAAAGAACGCTAAACCCTAAAATAAGCAAAGGTTTTATTCATGGTTGTGAGTACATAAAGGCTCCCAAAGGTATTTTGTGTACAGTGGGGAAGATTACTTTCCTATCAGTGATGATACTTAGGTAGTTTCACTAAAAAAATGATGAATATTTTAATCGAATTGTAAACTTTCTTTTCCCTATGCGATATTTCGTTTCTGTCTTCTGTTTAATTCTGTTGGTTTCTTGTTCCAGGTCAAAGGAAGGATCTGTTTTTTTATCTGCTGATCTTAAAGATTACATTGTGGATACCCTGTATTTGGAGAAAGATACCCTAACCAAAAATCTACCGGTTGAATTTGTGCTATTGGAAGAAAATGGCAGACACAATTTGTACGGGATTGTGGGGTCAAAGCTTTTTAAATATAACTACCAAACGGGCGAATTGATATCTTCACTCACATTTGAGAGGGAAGGGCCTGATGGGATTGGCTCATTTGTCTCAGGTAATTTGGTAACTGAAGAGGGGATTTTTTTTATCTCGGATCAGAAACATATCATTCAGACTGATTTTCAAGGCCAAGTATTGGAAAGATATCCGCTTCCAGAAGTTTCGGAAGAAAGACTAGGGTCTAATTTCACCACCATGAATGGGAATAGGATGCTTTATGACAATAAAAATAAGACGCTGATTTTCTCGGATGTGCCATTTGTGTTGAAAGCACCAAACATGGAATATGAAAATTGGGTGTGGAAATATGATCTTGCTAAAAGGGAAGTTGAACCTCTGAAATTCTTATATCCAATAGTATATTTAGAGCATTTTGATGATCCTGAGCTTGGGATTTACTCACATGCCTATGCTATAACCGACAAAATTCATGTACTTAGTTTCCCTGTTACTGACTCTTTGTTGGTGATAGAGAACAATAGTAGTCGATGGGTGAAATCCAAAAGTTCAGAGAAAATGGTTTTCCAGAGGGGCTTTACAGAGCAGAGGGGAGAGTTAACTGTTTTTTCACCAAGTATGGAGACCAGCAGGTATAAATGGGTGCTCCATGATCCTTACAGAGAGTTGTGGTTACGTTATACAAACATTGAAACCAAGGAAGGTGGCGAAAGTAAATATGTCAACAAAAGCAGTTTTATTATCCACAATAAAGGTCTAGAGGTAATTGGGGAAGTGTTTTTTGACAATCAAAAGATAAGCCCAACTGGCTTTTTCACAAAGGAAGGATTTTATCTAAAATTATTGGATCCCTCTTCGGAGGATTACGAGAAATACGTTCGGGTTCGCTTAGAACTATGAGAGTTGGGGGTCTACTTCCTTGAGGTCTTGTTTCGCGATTTAACCCACCTTTCAAACCTTCGAGGTCCGAAATAGACCTCAAAGGTTTGGCTTTGACTTTTGGGGTTTTCAAAACCCCGTCCTGGTTCTAAGTTTATTTTAAAACCTTCAATGTCCTGAAAAGACCTCAAAGGTTATCATTTCTTTTTAAACAATGAATCCACAAACTCTTTCCTGTTGAACACCTGCAGGTCCGTCATTTTCTCTCCTACTCCGATGTATTTTACGGGGATTTTGAATTGGTCAGAGATGCCTATGACAACACCGCCTTTTGCAGTACCATCAAGTTTTGTGATGGCAAGAGCGGTGATATCCGTGGCCTTCGTAAACTCCTTGGCTTGTATAAAGGCGTTTTGCCCGGTAGAACCATCGAGGACTAAAAGTATTTCATGTGGCGCATCATCGATGAATTTTTGCATGACCCTTTTGATTTTGGTCAGCTCATTCATTAAATTGATTTTGGTGTGTAGTCTACCGGCGGTGTCCACTATCACCACGTCGGCATTGGTGTCTACCCCTTGTTTGACAGCATCAAAAGCTACGGAAGCAGGGTCTGTGTTCATTCCGTGTGATACTACTGGGACGCCTACTCTCTCTCCCCATAGGATCAATTGATCTACAGCAGCGGCCCGAAAAGTGTCAGCAGCACCCAATACCACAGACTTGCCGGCTGATTTGAACTGATGGGCCAATTTACCTATTGTGGTTGTTTTTCCTACCCCATTTACGCCGACCACCATGATGACATAAGGTTTTTTATCAGCAGGCAGGTCAAAGTCTGCCAAGTCTGCACTTTTGTTTTCCTTCAACAGTGCTTCGATTTCTTCCCTGAGGATGATATCGAGTTCTGCTGTGTTGACGTATTTATCTTGAGCAACTCGTTCTTCGATTCTTCGAATGACTTTGATGGTAGTGTCTACCCCCACATCGGAAGTGATGAGTATTTCTTCCAATTCATCCAGTACGTCTTCGTCAACTTTGGACTTCCCTACTACAGCTTTGCTGAGTTTTGAAAAAATGTTTTCATTGGTTTTCTGGAGTCCTTGATCCAGGCTCTCCTTTTTTTCCTTAGAAAAGAAACCGAAAATTCCCATAGTATTGATTTTTAGAGTCCGAATATAATGAAAAAGTCCCTTCTAAGACATTGCTAGAAGGGACTTTTGATTGTATTATGTGAAATACAATTATTTTTTCAAGGTTTCCTGTACAATTGCGGAAGGAACCATTTCTTCTTTGAAGGAATAAGCGCCAGTCTTTTCAGACTTTACAGCTCTGATCACTTTAGCATAAGTGACTCCACCTTCTTTTTTTAGGGTTGCTACTACTTTCTTAGCCATATCTTAAAGGGGTTTTTGGTTGCTGTTAAACAACGAAGTCCTAAATTATTTAATTTCTTTATGGACCGTAACTTTCTTCAGGATAGGGTTGAATTTTTTCAACTCTAATCTCTCTGTAGTGTTTTTACGGTTTTTTGTTGTAATGTATCTTGAAGTTCCTGGCATGCCTGAGTTTTTGTGCTCAGTACACTCCATAATTACCTGAACTCTATTGCCTTTCTTAGCCATCGCTCTGTATTTTTAAAAT
Organism: Mongoliibacter sp.; assembly: GCF_007692705.1. GTDB lineage: Bacteria > Bacteroidota > Bacteroidia > Cytophagales > Cyclobacteriaceae > Mongoliibacter. Next base: position 693 of record NZ_REBN01000029.1, on the reverse strand, counting down.
GGTAAACCTAATTACTTAATGATGATCATACCTTTTTCCTGAGCTTTTTTCAAAACTGCACTGATGCCGTTTTTATTGATAGTTCTCAAAGCTTTGGTACATACTTTCAACGTGATCCAAGCATCTTCTTCTGGAATGTAGAAGCTTTTCTTGTGTAAGTTCGGGTAGAACTTACGCTTGGTCTTGTTGTTCGCATGCGATACATTATTACCTACTCGAGGTCTTTTACCGGTGATGTCACAAACTTTTGCCATGATATATGATCGTATTATTAAAGACGTTTTTCCAATTGAGTCTGCAAATATCGGACTTTATCCTGAATTACCAAAAGTACCTCCCAAAATAATTCCGTAAAGTTTTAAAAACGTGGAGGATTAAGGGGGAAAGGATGAAGGATGAAGGAGGAGGCAGAAGCTAGAGACGAGTATCAAATGATAAGATATATGCTTCGCGATATAAAGTAGATATAAGCCTTCGGCGATATATTGGTTACGTTTCAAATAAACATAACACTATCGAAACAAGTGTCAAGTAAAATCAGGACGTGACAAAGGTTTGGCGGAAGTCTGAACAGGTAATATTTTGAAGTTAACAATTCCATCATCAAGATAAATATCAGCTTCACCTTGTCATCTCGAGATTTTAAAATTTGGTATTTACAGATCATAAAATGACAAAAGGGTTCACGCAGCG
>NZ_REBN01000030.1 GCF_007692705.1 Mongoliibacter sp. | reverse complement strand
AGAATTCATCCTTCCGCCAAAAACAGGGAAGCTAAATGCTATTTTAGCTGTTCTACAAAGACAATCTGTGTGAGTCTGTGGGTATGTAGATTAGCCACAAAGGCGCTAAGACACAAAGAAAATAGATGTGACTTTTTAACAAATCCTCAAATCAAATATATCTGCGCAATCAGCGGGAAAACATAATTGCGGAACTTAGCCCGGATACCGAAATGGTAAAAAATCCCCCATATGGTCCAGGCAGAATCTGTAGAGACCTGTGGTTAAATAATCACTTTAGAATATTCGTGTAGACACCAACATCGGCGTGAAACCTATCCTCCAGTAATGACCCCGAAAGGGGTCAAATCATGAGTAACCCCGGGTTGCCACCCGGGGATAATGAATAGCCAAAGTCTATTGGTTTTTGGCCGGAAGAAGTAAAAGAAAGAATTCATCCTTCCGCCAAAAACAGGGAAGCTAAATGCTATTTTAGCTGTTCTACAAAGACAATCTGTGTGAGTCTGTGGGTATGTAGATTAGGCGCTAAGACACAAAGAAAATAGGTGTGACTTTTTAACCCTTAGCGCCTTCGCGGCAAAACAAATCCTCAGATAAGGAAGGAGCGACTTCATAATTCCTTCTTTTTCAACATGAAATCTTATTTGGTCCTCCACTGGGTTGTATTTGAAAATATTTGAGTAAATTCAATCAACCCAACACCAAACTTATGTCTTTAGAAACTGTCTTTTCAATTGTCAGCGGTATTGCCTTTTTTTCATGGATAGTACTCTTTGTATTTTATGCCCATAAATGGGTCTATACAGTTTTGTTTTCAGGTGTGCTGATTGTATTGTCGCTTACCTATCTCAACTTCATCATCCAGGGAATGAGCGGGGCAGAAGAAGGAGGCTTCAGCACCTTGGCTGAAGTTCGTGCTTTGTTTGGCTCAGACCAAGCCTTGTTGGCGGGATGGATACACTACCTGGCTTTTGATCTCTTTGTAGGGATGTGGATCGCCCAAGATGCCTGGAAACTGGATATCAATCGCTGGGTGATGCTTCCCTGCCTGCTTTTGACCTTTATGCTGGGACCAGTAGGGCTGCTGACTTATTTTATCCTCAGAGGAATAAAATCCCATACCTTACTTCAATCACCTTATTGACCATGGTAGCCCTGCACAAGATATTTCGCAGAAACAGGGCCCTAGCATGGTTTGGATTGATCAATTTTGCCTGCTTTTTGATTTTTTTGCTGCTCTCCTTATTCGATCAGAGACAGCTTTTGGGTATCAGCGTCTGGATAAAGCCGATGAAATTTGCCATATCTATAGGAATTTTCAGTTGGACCATGTCTTGGTTGCTTCACTATATACCTCAGGTGAAAAAAGCCAAAATCATCACTTGGTTGATCATCAGCATGATGTCTTTAGAATTGCTCATCATTTCATTTCAAGCTGCTCGGGGAGTTACCTCTCACTATAATGTGGCCACTGTTTTTGACCTAAGCCTTTTCAATACCATGGGTGTGGCCATAGTAATGAATACCCTGGCCGTATTTTGGGCCTTTATGCTCTTCAGAAAAGTGCATACACTTCCATCTGGATACAAGTTAGCCATACAGTTAGGCATGCTGATTTTTGTTATAGCCAGTTTGGAAGGCTTTGTAATGGTGGGTAAAATGAGTCATACTGTGGGCGCTCCGGACGGGCAAGAAGGGATTTTCTTTCTGAACTGGGCAAAAAAATACGGTGATTTGAGGATTGCACATTTTGTAGGCCTTCATTCCCTTCAGGTTTTGCCTCTCTTCGGATGGTATTTTGCCAAGGAAAACACTAGGCGGGTTTGGCTTTTTGCCCTGATGTATTTTGCATTTTCTCTGGGATCTTTCTGGCAGGCTTTTCTCTAAAATCAGACAAATCAGAATAAAATTCTATTTTCAAAGGGATATTTAAGGAAAACTTTAATTTATTTCTTGAGTAGTTTGATTCGCATATGAATTTAATAGTATCTTTGACGGGCAAATAGGGTTACCATTACCAATATTTGCCATGAACAGAAACTCAGATAAATTTCTTTTCGAAGCACTCACCTACGACGACGTGCTTCTTGTGCCAGGATACTCAGAAGTCCTTCCGCGCGACACAGATACCTCCTCCCAACTTACCAAAAACATCAGGCTGAACATTCCTTTGGTCTCTTCTGCTATGGACACTGTCACAGAAGCAGAATTGGCTATTGCCATGGCTTTGGAAGGTGGACTGGGATTTATCCACAAAAACATGTCTATTGAAAAACAGGCTGCACAGGTAAGGAAAGTGAAACGTTCCCAATCTGGAATGATCCTAGACCCCATCACCCTGAATATCAATGCCAAAGTCCGTGATGCCGAGAAAATCATGAGCGAATACCATATAGGAGGGATTCCTGTGGTAAATGAAGACAGAACCCTAATGGGTATCATCACCAACCGTGACCTGAGGTTCATCAAAGACCTCAATAGAGATATCAAAGAAATTATGACCAAGGATAAGCTGATCACTGCCAAAGCGGGGATCACCTTGGAGCAAGCCGAAGAGGTATTGCAGGAATTTAAAATAGAAAAACTTCCTATAGTAGACGAAGACAACAAGCTTACGGGGCTCATCACATATAAGGATATATTGAAGCGACGTGACAAACCTCATGCCTGCAAGGATGAGTACGGAAGACTTCGTGTGGGTGCTGCGGTAGGCGTGACGGCCGATTTGGTGGAAAGGGTAGAGGCTTTGATGAATGCCGGAGTGGATGTGGTTTCCATAGACACGGCACATGGACATTCAAAAGGTGTCATCGATGCCTGCAGGAAAATCAAGCAAGCCTTCCCTAACCTCGATGTGATTGTAGGAAATATCGCTACCCCTGAAGCGGCAATAGCTTTGGCAGAAGTTGGGGCTGATGCAGTCAAGGTCGGTGTAGGACCAGGATCTATCTGTACTACCCGTGTGATTGCGGGTGTAGGTGTACCTCAACTTTCAGCAGTATTTGAATGTGCTGAAGCATTGAAAGGCAAAGGGGTTCCTGTGATTGCAGATGGTGGCATCAGGTATTCCGGAGATTTGGTAAAGGCAATAGCTGCAGGTGCAGGTTCTATCATGATAGGATCACTTTTGGCTGGTACGGAAGAAGCTCCTGGAGAAATGTTGATATTCGAAGGCAGAAAGTTTAAAACCTACAGAGGAATGGGTTCTTTGGAAGCCATGGAATCCGGATCCAAGGACCGTTATTTCCAGGATGCTGAAGACAATATCAAAAAATTAGTTCCTGAAGGCATTGTAGGCCGAGTGGCATACAAGGGCTTGGTATCTGAAGTCCTTTACCAATTGGTGGGTGGCTTACAGGCAGGAATGGGTTACTGTGGTACAAAGACGATTGAATCGCTTCAAAAAGATGGGAAGTTTGTGAAGATCACCGCTGCAGGGGTAAAAGAATCCCATCCACATGATGTTAGTATTACCAGAGAAGCACCAAACTACTCTGCGAAAATGTAGGAAAGGCCTGATATATGATTTTGCCACAAAGGCGCTAAGACACAAAAGACTTTGTGCCTATGCTATTATTGAAGTAATTTAAAATGGGTGATATGCTTTCAGGGCGTATCACCTTTTTTTATTTATTCATGCCGATAAATGAGGATTGGTTCACGCGGAGGAAGCAAAGAAGCCAAGGATCGCAAAGATGTCCATAGAACATGAAGAGAAATAAAAGCTTCACCTTGTCATGTTGAACGTAGTGAGACATCTTTAAATGGTTCACGCTAAGACGCAAAGACGCTAAACTTGTCCCGAAAATCGGGAGGGTCGCAAAGAAAATTTA
>NZ_REBN01000031.1 GCF_007692705.1 Mongoliibacter sp. | reverse complement strand
ATCAGAATTAGTTGAAAAAATGGTAGCTGCTTCTTTTCTAAATGATACCACTAAAAGAAATTATTTCCAATCGTTTCAAGGCCGTTTAAAACAACTGACCAAAGTATGAGATATGATACTCATAAAGAATTTGGAATTTGGTCTATAATACTAACAAGTACTGGTGGTAGTCGACTAGGTAAAGGGGAATCCCACCCCTAAACCTATCACAACCTGTCCCGATTTTTTCGGGATTCAGCCCCCGTCCGACAGGTCATCCGGGCGGGCTTCATCAACTCGTGAGAACTCCTCGGTTTTCCGAAGCTCAAGTCCTGTTGACTACTATGGCCTACCGCAGTGCGGTACAGGTACTGCTGACTTCTCTTAGGTGTTCCCGAAACCCAGGCCTACCTTACAGCCCGGCCCTTCGCTAAAATCTTCCACTGGAAGATTTCTTTACGCTCAGCCCTCTTGGTAAGATGAATATCCATGCCCGTCCTGTCAGGCAGGCTTGCGTCTATCGCTGCTGCATTTACTATTTCGGCACGAACCTGATTTCTCAGGCTTTTGGACTTCGGTGTGCTGTGTCACCTCATCCGACCTAATAGTCTCTGTATATGGTTTCCCGCTGAGCGGGACAGGCTCTGTTCGTTAGTACAGACACCGTAGTCTGGCTTACTTCATCCCGTACGTACGGGACTTGCGACTTGCTAACAGGCTTCAGCAACTTGTCCGCCAGCTGGCGGAGACTTTATTCACGAAGATTTTTTTTACATTGGAGTTCATGAATGCTTCGCATTTCAACCACTGGAATAATTTGGTATCTTCGATACCAGATGCCCATGCTGGGCACACACATCCACTAAACGCAATACCGGGGACTGCCAAATGGCACGGAGCTGTACAGCGTTTATTAGGACGTTGTATGCCATTCCCCCTACTTTAAAAAAGTTGATTTCGTAAGCTAACGGATGAGCAGAGGAACAAGAGGGAATTGAGAAAATAGAAATATTGTAATCAGCTTTTTTTCAATGATATACAAAAACGCTAGTCAGAATTTAAAAACCCAACCACACTTTTAAGCACATTTGATGTTCCGGTACGCTCCTCATCAAAAGAGCTTTCACATCTCCACTATTCAAAAGATAATAGCTTGAATTATGTTTTATATCACAAAAAGCAGGTATAAGCTGACTTTTTTACGATAAATAATCGTTTTGTATTTTATTATTTGTATCATTGTCGTCAGTTAAGAGCTGACTTTTAAGCTATGAGAGCAAAAAATATTTCAACACAATCCAATCAAATACTGACCTATTTCAACCAATTGGACAAGAGTTGTTTCTCTTATAGTGACGCTATAAATGCGTTGCCTCAATCAAGTGACAGTGCTTTAAAGGAGCTTCTAAGTGACATGGTTAAAAGAGGGTTGTTAATGCGGTTAAAAAAAGGGCTATATTATGTTATTCCTTTTGAAAAAGACCCTGAATCCTTTATGCCTGATTGGCATCTAATAGCAGAACATTTGGTTAAAGGAACTGACCACTACATTGGATACTACTCTGCTTTACAGATTCACAACTTAATTACTCAGCCGTCCTTAAAGGAACAAATAGTTGTTGCAGATCAAATTCGTCCTTCTAAAATCAAAATAAAGGATGTTGATTTTCAATTTATTTATCATAATGAAAATCACTTTTTCGGAGCAAAAAAAATATGGATAGACAGCTTTAACAAAGTACTATGCTCTGACCTAGAAAAAACTTTTATTGACTGTTTATTCAAACCAGACTATGCTGGTGGAATTGTAGAAATAGCAAGAGCCATCTATACATCAAAAGGCAAAATCAAGTTCAACAAACTCTTGGAATATGCTGAAAAGTTCAAATCGCAAGCAGTAATCAAGCGACTTGGGTTCTTGCTGGAAATACTCGAAATAGAAAGCGACATTATTTCCAAACTGAACAAGATAAAAACAGCTTCATATGTATTGCTTGATACTGAACTGCCCAAATCAGGAAAGATGATAAGCAGATGGAGCATTCAACAAAATTTAGAAACGGGAACCATTAAATCTGCCATTTACACATGATTAAACCGGGAGAAATACAAAACAAGGCTCGTGAATTTGGTGTGCGAGATCAGCAGATTGAAAAGGATTACATTCTATCGTGGGTTCTGCAAGGAATAGCCCAACATGAAGAACTTTCTAAAGCAATTGTGTTTAAAGGCGGAACCGTACTAAAGAAAGTCTATTTCGAAGATTACCGATTTTCTGAAGATCTTGATTTCACTTTACTTGATGACAGTCTAACCAACGATCAAATATTTGAGTGGTTTGAAGAAGTATTTGAATACATAAAAGAAGAAGCTAATATCCCTCTGGAAATAATTGACAACAACGAGCATGAAGACGGAGGAATCAATTTTTATATCAGCTATACAGGGCCACTTGGTGGATTGGGAGCTAATAAGAAAGTGAAAGTTGATATTTCAAGAAGTGAAAACTTAGTTTTTGAGCCTGTTACAAATGATGTTTTTATTAGATATTCAGATCAAGAAGAGCATCAACTTCTTTGTTATTCGTTAGAAGAAGTATTGGTAGAAAAATTACGTTCTGTAATGCAACGAATGCAGGCCAGAGATTTCTACGACATCTGGTATTTGCTGGAAGAACATGGGATGGACGTTGATTTCTTCATCAACGAGTTCAAAACAAAATGTGAAAACAAAGACGTAAATCCTGCTGACTTTCATAATAAGTTGGAGCAGCGATTACCTCAATATAAAGGAAGATGGCAAAAATCAATGGCAGATCAAATTCATGATTTACCTGATTTTGATACTGTATTAAGAGAAGTTTTGCGCCACCTGAAAAAACTTGAACTATAATGATTACAAAAGATAATTTAAAAGACTTCTTGACTAAACTTGGCCACGCTAGGTGTGTGTGTTGTATCTACACCATTCTATCTATCCAATGAATTTGTAATTCCTTTCCTGGAGAAGGGATGGAATAGATCAATTAATTTTTAAAAGCTCCGGAATCCGGTGGATATTCCGGAGCATAGCCTGTCCCGCTTGCGGGATTGACCCCTCTCAACCGGAATGATTTAGAGTAGTGAAAGTGGCATGATAGACCAGATTCGACTGATCCCGATTTTCGGGATTGCCCCCCTATAGTAAGAATTTTGATGATATTCCGGAGCATAACCTGTCCCGAACCTCGGGATTATCCTCGTGGCTGAATATTCGAAAGCAAAACCAATCCCTCGAATATAGACCTTTTAAATGTTGTATCTGCCAAGGATTCCAGGTCCATCACCCCAAAATGAGTACCCATCTGTTCAGTACAAGGGCTTTGCTGAGTTTTACTATTGTATTTTTATTTCTTTTGGCCATTTAACTTCTTTCTTCTATTCCGGTCAAAAACAACTGTATTAATGACAAGGCATAATCAACAGGTTCGTCCAGTTTTTTTGCCCAATCTTTTGCTATTCTTGGATATATCTGTCATAAATTCTTTGTGCTATCTCGATACTTCTTTTATCTCCGTTGATAATCAGGTCTGCATAAACCAAAAGTGGTGGCACGCATCTTTCCATGGCATTTCCTTTTTCCCAGAAGGTCTCATATACCTCGATTTCACCATTCGGATCAGGCATCAGTCTGGTCCCCTTTATAAAATCATTTTTTTTCAAATCCGTGAACAAGGTGAATTTTTCAGGTCTTAAATAATTGGTCAGCAAATCCGCTCCAGTCTCCCCTCCCCATCTGGTTTTTCCGGTTGGTAGATTGACTTGGAGATTGAAGGATATCAACCCAATTGCCTGATCAATTCCCGCTTAGGTCTTCCTGTCAGTGATCCCGAT
>NZ_REBN01000032.1 GCF_007692705.1 Mongoliibacter sp. | reverse complement strand
TTTTGATGTCTGCATCTTCACTTTTTTCAGAGGCTTTTTTGAAAATGTCAACTGCATCTTCATGCTTATCGATCATCAAGTCCGCATATGCCTTGTCAAAGTCCTTTCCAGTTTTTTTGTTTAAGTCCTCATAAGAATCAGTTCCTTGTTCTGTAAGCCTTGTGGGAATTGTTATTCTTTTAGATTTGGCAAGAACAGTTAACTCATCTAATGATTTTTGATGATGTTGTTCCATGGATTTTCCTAATTCTTTGACTTGTTGGGTAGTGCCCTTTTCTTGAGCCAACTTGCCCAATCTTATTTCTTCCAGATTGATCTCAGCCGCATCAATCAAAAACTGTTCGTCGTCATTTAATCTGGCAACAACAACTCTGCTTTTGCTGCTGTCTTGTTTTGTTATGTTACGTTCCTCAGCTACTGTTTTAGAATCCGTTGTCTTGTTTTCAGTACATGAAATTGTCAAGACTGATGCTAAAGCAACAAATGTCCCTTTGAGAAGCATTGATTTAATATTTGATAAGTTTTTCATAATCTAATTTTTGTTTTGTTAAAGATTTTTTTAAAAAATAAATAATGTCTTTATTCTGATGGACTTCGATTCATAGGAATGAAGGTCTTTTTTGTTAATAATGTACTTCTTCACCTTTTTGGTTTCTCCAATTACTTTCAAGGAATTCGGCGTCCTCCTTAGTTTTGGGCTTTACAGAAATGACAACATTTCCTTCTTTGATTCCTGTTTCATAAAGTTTGGCTTTTGCTTCAGGTACTCCAGAGCCAACTAAAGCGCCTATCGCTCCACCTGCGACCCCACCTGCTCCGGCTCCTGCTAATCCCGCTACAATTGGTCCTGCAACAAGAATTCCCAAACCGGGAATAGCGACGCTTGTTCCTATCGCTGCAACTACTCCTATAATTGCTCCTACAGTCCCGCCAATAGCAGAGCCTTTGCCGGCATGTTCAGCAGCTTTTGTTCCTACTTCTGTTTTTAAGGCTTCTTTACCGTAATATTCCTCTTTGGTTTCTTTGGACATCAATAGGTTGATTTCCTTCTGAGTATATCCTCTTTCATGCAATGTATTGTAAGCATTTTCGGTGCTTTCTCGGTCACTAAACATGCCACTCAGGATTCTTTCATCAGAGGATTGTGTCCTTATTCTTTCATTTTCACTTTTTGGATTTTCCATCTTTATTTTTTGATCTAGATTTGATATCTAATTGATGTTTGAATTTTTTATCAATTGACATTACTGTTGGTTGAAATCGCTTTCATGGAGTAAGTTGGTTTAACCCACTTAATTGTTTTGATGAAAATTATTCACATCAAAGGTTATATTTTTAAAATCATAAAAATTACATTCAAAAAACAAAAAATTGTATATAACACATAATCAAAGAGTCTTAAACCTTATTTTTATAGAATAGGTCAATAGTATTTGTGGAATGATTTTAATTCAAGACTTCCATGAATAGGTAGGCTATTTATACCGCTATGTATAGAAAAAAATAAAATAGAGGGTTATTAAAGGCTGTTCTATTTTTAAACTTCCCAATGTTTTGTTTCTCAAATAGATAGTGGGAGGGTATGTATGATAATAACTGGATATGATTATCCGCAATTTTGCCAGATGACATATTTCCTTTGATTAAAGCATGGCTTAACCCTACCCGACGAAAGGCGGGGTTGATTGATGTCGGAAGTTTGCTTGAATCCTGATTTCAATCACCTTTTGGATCTTGATTAGAGAATGCTGGAAAGAAAGCGGATATACATATAAGTGGAAATTCAAGTTATAAGGCGGTAAATTGGCCGTTTAATCTCTTGGCCAAAGTATGCTTCGGGTCTAACTCAAGGGTCTTGTTTATGGCTTTTTCAGCCCTTTTGTTATCACCGAGTAAATTGCTGATTTTGGCTTCTGTAAAAAATACTGATGGAGGAAAATTTTGGCCATGGAATGATGCCTTGAATTTATTAAAACTCTTCCAAGCAAGTTTTTCTTGGCCAGTTTCAGCTTCTAAAATCCCCTTGTACGAAAGTATAAAAGGAAGTCCTTGATAGATTTTATTGGATTTGTTGATCCTATCCAAAGCAGGCTGTGCACCGTAGATACCATGTATGGTTTCAATGTATTCGGCAAACACATATACCTCATCTGGATACTCCATTAGAAAATCAGAAAAAATCACCAGTGAATTTTGGTAGAAGTCACTGATCTTTTCTTTTGGGATGGTTTGGTTTTTATCCTTAAGGTCAATGATCTCCATACTCATCAAATACGGTGAAAGTATCTTTTTTTCCTGAGGTCCTAATAAGTGCTGCATTTCTTTTAGCAATGTAAAAATTGAATCTCTTTCTTTTGGCTCATTGCTGATTCGGCCTACCTGCACCCATGCCAATAAGAATTCTGAATCTGCCTTAACAGCTTTCCGGAATGAAGCCTCTGCTTTGGTCCATTCCCCCAAGTCCATGATATATTCCCAACCTTTCTGATAGTGCTCGAGTGCAATTTTACTTTCTGTTCCATAGTTAAAAACCTGACTTTTCCCTACAGAGGAAAGCAATAGGAAACAATTCAATAGCAAAACGAAAGTGAGCTTCATGGCTTATGATTTTAAACAGCAGCTATATTTATTTCGTGTAAGCGCCTGAGGAATAGGTCAGTTCATAGCTATGGCTATACACCTCAAACACTACTCCAAAGGGATCTTCCACATAGCACATGCGGTAGGGCTTTTCCTCAGGGTAATATTTTCTGATGGGCATACGCTGCTTGCCACCATGCGCCACTATCTTCTCCACCAAACCTTCAATATCCGGATCCTGAACACAAAAGTGAAATAAACCCCTGCGAAACGGATTGAATTCCGGCTTTTTAAATTCTGTACTTGGAAAAGAAAAAAGCTCTATGCCAATCCCATCTGAAGTGGACAAGTGAGCTATTTCAAAATATTCCCAACCTTTTCCAAAAACGTCCAGGCACATTTGGCCGATTGCAGTTTCGGTTTCTTCATTGACTTTACTGGGTTCCATGATGATATACCAACCCATGACTTCGGTGTAGAATTGCACTGCTTTTTGAATGTCAGGAACTGTGATGCCGATATGGGAAAAGGATTTGGGATAAGTATTATGCATAACTTTGAAAATTAATGAATGTCTACAAACTTCTGAAATTATGCTCGGAATTGGAAAATGAAATCGGAGGAGTGGTTTACAGGGATCAATTTTGGCATGGGTTATTTTTGGGTATTTATTCTGAATTATCTTTGGGGAATTTTGGTAAAATCGAATAACTTTTCCAGTAAAATAACTGCTTGTTTTTTAAGGTTTTATATTTGATTTGAGAGCAGTCATGGGCTACCCTTTCTACCATAATTATATGCTGTTTCTGCCTATTTTTAGATCGGTTTCAGAATTGTTTTATCCATATTAAAACAAATAGTGATTAATTTATTCGTTTAAATAACCGTTTATTTTTCAGCTGAAATCGTAAAATATTTTTTTCAGTTTTTATATTTAATTCAATTTTAAATTGAATTATAACCATATTCTTATGAGAAACAATATTTTTCCAGCAACTATCATAAATGATTCGGTGGAAGTGTATGATGCAAAAATAGGTGTCAGGTCTCAAGTCATTTATTTGATTTTACTAGGGATTTTGATTTTTACTGCAGCTGCTTTTCCCCTAATTTATGTGGATGTTGCTGTACAGTCCAGAGGGACTTTTCAATCTGCCTTGCAGCGCAATGCTCTGATGAGTTCAGTGGGAGGCAGGCTGGAAAAGTTTAACCTAATTGAAAATCAAAAAGTCAAGAAAGGAGATGTTTTGGCAGTTGTCAGAGCAGAGGTTGTTCAGTTGGAGATGAAGGGG
>NZ_REBN01000033.1 GCF_007692705.1 Mongoliibacter sp. | reverse complement strand
TGATTTTCTCTGTGGTTCATTTTAAATTATTAATTTTTCATTCATAATTTCTTACTCATTGATATTATACGTCCCTTTCGTCCTTCCTCCCTCATCCTTCCTCCTTTCTAGCCTCTCGCATCTCTCAAGATCAATCCCCCATACTGATATTGATAAAGCTGGCAATCCCAACCCTCACGCCTGACCTTTGGTAATTGCTGTTTTCAAATCCTGCTCCCATTTCAAGTCGGAAAATCCGGAACAGGTTATCCAATGAATAGCCCACCTCCCAATAATGAGGTGACTCAGCTGTTTTGAGGTAATTGAAGAATATATTTTCCCTCACTCCCGAAAACCTTAGCATGGGTAGCTGGGTGAGTAAAAATTTCCTGAACTGGTAATGGACAATGGCACTGACGTATTGGCTTTGCGTGGAATACTGATAGTAGTCCAAAAAGCGGAAATTATCCGCTACGCCCATATTGGCAAATATGGTCCTGTTGCCTCCAAAGTGCTTGAAATCCATAAAATACACCTGGGAATTGTTGAAAAAAGCACCTGCAGTCAGGTTGAAGTTCAATTTACCACTTACCCCAAAATTGAAGAAGTGTTCCAGATTGGCTTCCACCATATCAAAATTGGCAGCATTCGGGGAATTGAGTAAACCACCAAAAGCCTTAGCGTATTTCAAGTTGACCAATGGGGCTGATTCATAGATAGGTCTTTTTCTTCCATTCCTGATGTAATATTTCATCCCTGGCCTCCATTCCAGTGAACCTTCAAATGTGAGTGCTTGACTGTTTTCGAAATTGACATCTGTAGCTTCTACATTTTCAGGCCTGTTTGGAGTGTAAACACGTTCAGGCCTGTTGTAAAAACTGTAATCCGTATTATTGAACAGTTCCCGCCTGTTGGCATAGCTGAAAGTAGACCTGTAAGTCACCTTGTCATTGACCCGGTGGTACAAGTAGGCTTTGGCGAAATCCTGTTCATAGAGTTTCATGTAATTCTGCCTGAGCAATAGGGAGTATAGTGCATTGACTTGTTCCTGAATAGGATTGTCTCCATTAAATTGGTAAATATAGGAACCAGCAGTTGCTCCAAAGGTCAATCCCATTTCCTCTTTGGTAATGGCCCTTCGGATATCCAATGTTCCATAGGACTGTTTGCTGGCAAATCCATAGCGGAACTCGGGGCTGAATGTCAAAGACCTGGTATGCCTGCTTACCGAGTCAGCCATTTTTTCAGAACTTGAAATTCTGTAGTAAGCACCAAGTCCTACTTTGAAACCTTCCACCGTATTGAAAGAAAACTTAGTCAGGTTATTGCGGAAGCCTAGTCTCCTGCCCCCTCCGAAATTGTAACTACCTCCTGTGACCACATCAAGGGGTTGGAATTTTCTTCTTGCTTTTCTGGCTACAGAATCCACTTTTGACTCTTTGGCAGCTTCCACCACTGCAAGGCTATCGTCTCTTTGATATCCCCTAATCTCCTCTTCGGTAAGCTTCACAGGACGTATACTGTCCCAATAACTCAAGCTTCTTTTACTTGCAAGAGAATCTACCTTGTAAGTCCTTTCGGATATCACTTCTACATCTTCCCTTTCCTTTAGGGCTTCTTTTTCATACTCATTGACCAGTTTCCGGAAATCCTTTCTAGTGAGTTTATCAGATTGGGCCATCTGCTCCATGGTAGAGAGACTTTTATCCAATTTGATGTCTTGTGGGACCTCTTCTACCTTTTCATCGATGATTTTGGTTTCGCTAATGAGGTCAGGGTTGAGTGTGATGTCATATTCTCGGGTAGAAGCCAGGTATTTGAACTCCCCTGCAAACCCAAAGAACTTACCTCCAAAAGTATAGGTATGGGTGGAGGGCATCCACACGTTTTCTGCTACTGGCTGAAAAAGCTGTTGTACTCCTATTTGGAATCCCAATAGAGAGGTTTTAAGGTCCAAACTGTGAATTGCCCAAATGTTTTCGATGATGTAAATATGTCCTTCAAAAACCCGTTCGCCGCGAGACCTTGGGGTAACCCTTATTTTGTTGATCATAACATCATTTTCTACGAAGGAACCTTCATACTTGAATTTGTAATAGGCAAAAGCCGAAGGTGCCAGCGGAGATACAGCCTCATTGATTTTGGGATTATAAAAACTGGTGGCAATGTAAGGCGCGGGGGAAGTTTGGTTATTGTCTCCGCTTGTGCGGATACTGATGACTGTTTCTTCTACTTTGTTGGGTTGCTGGAAGTGGATTTTTGAAACGGATTCGGAGGTGTAAGCTTCGTTTAACTTGAACCCGTCTTTTTCTATTTCTTTTTTAAGGAAAAATGGAGCATTGGTCAGTTTTCCGGTACCTTTCAAATAGACCATCATACTGTATTCCTGTACCTGAAGCCTATGGAATTTGGCTTTGGAGATAGCTTTTCGCATGATGGTCAAAGCGGGATCTTCCTGACCTGTCTTGACTTCAACCTCTTGAAGGGCATAGGTTTGCTCCTCTAACTGGAAATCCAGTGTAGCCCAAGTATCTTTTACTTCAACCGTCTTGACCTGAGTAGCATAGCCGAGGAATTGAGCGACTACATCATAAAGGCCAGCTTTGAGTTTGATTTCATATTCACCATTTTGATTGGCAGGTACACCGTCACCTGTGTTTCTGATATAAATGGAAGCAAATGGCAAAGCTTCACCTGATGAGTTACTTACCTTTCCTTTAATACCCTGAGCAAAAAGTTGTTGGCTTGATGCGAAAAATATGATCATAAGCAATGATCGAAAGTAAGCTTTGAAAACCGAATTTTTCATTTGAGTTAAATATGCCTGAAAAATAACACAATGCTTTCAAACGTAATTAAAAACTAATAGTTTTTGAGAAGATTTAACTTTTTACTTTTGGTTAGGTAATGCCGAACTGGCTTCCTGCCCATATAGGAAGGGAAAGACAGGAAACATTCTGCCAATTACCAGTTACATTTAAGCTGAATTGAGCTTTAAAAACTTTGTGTAAGTCAATCGACTAACTACCTGTTGATTTTATGGGTGGGTTTTAATGCTCTTGTAAGAAAATCACTAAATAAGTAAAGGGCTGATTTACACCTTTTTATTTCACTATTACTTCACTTGATTAATAAAAATTCTACAGATTTTCTTAGGGTAGAATATTATTTTGAACCTAATCATTAGTTTTTCGTCTGATTTATTAAAGTCTTAACTAAATCCAAGCGCTGATGAAAACTTACCATTCAAGAATTAGCTTTCTCATTAGTTTTTTTCTAGTCCTCTCCGTTTTGGTTTCCTGTACCAATTTCCAAAGGGCTATCAACACCAAGAAACTGAATGTGCCCGAAAAACCTGTGGATAATTTCCTTGTGTTGTTCGTGGAATATGGAGATGAAATTACGGTCTTGGACGAAGAACATTACAATAAAGCCTTGAAAGGTAAATTCAATAACCTTGAACATCAGCGTTTCAGGGATAATATGTCAGATGTTTCTTGGAATATTTTTTCACCCACTTTGGCTTTTGATTACCGAAGAATTTTCGATACCCACAAGGAATATAGTTTTGCCGATTTTCAGAAAGGGCTGGATCAGCCCAATTTGGAATATGTGTTGCTGATTAATATGAAAAACAATGATGCTCTTGGGGAAGTGCTTCGTAGAAATTTTCAGGTTTTTTTGTTTGATAAAAACCAGGAAGATCCACTTTGGACGGGCTTTGGGTATTACAATCCTGGGAATCTTAATCAAAAGGGGACCGCAAGAAGGCTGCTGAACAGGATCAAAAAGGACCTGATCGCCGATGGTTTGATCATGAGTTAGGGCTGGCCATAAAAGCCATTCGTGAAGACACGAACGGCGGAGGTAGAAATTCCTTGAAAAGAGAGATTGTCCCGCAGATTCCGCTGATAGCCGCAGAT
>NZ_REBN01000034.1 GCF_007692705.1 Mongoliibacter sp. | reverse complement strand
AAAGTTTATAATTCTGTAAATCACAGTACTACTTATCAATTAGTTTGAATGGGGGGAGGGGGGGGGGTAAGCGAATATTTTAAAATAATATTCTGTTTTTATATGTTTAAATAATATAAAATCCTATCTAAATACCCTTTATAAGACAATTAATTTTTGGAATTATAAAATTTAAATTTTAAGTTCAAATGTTCTTTTAACTCTATTCAATAGCTTAATATTTATAAAATCCTTTTTAACCAATGTTTTAATGGAAGTAACAAGCAAGGCTTTGGACCATTGGTACCTGCCTGAGAATAAAGAGTATGAAGCCTTTGCCACCAAATACCCTATGATCGGAGAACTGAAAGCTCAAAAATCCCGCATACAAGACATGCTGAATTGGTGCGAACAGGAAAATATCAGCTACACACCCACAATCTTTATCAATGGGTATGAATTACCTAAAGCTTACAGTGTGGAAGATCTAAAATATATTCTGGTATAAATGGCATCCAAAAGGATAAAAATATTCAGTCGCGATGAATGGTCAGAGGCTTCGGCTGACCCAAATGTCCGGAGATATTAATAGTCAATTAAATCTAAAAAAAATGAAAAAGTTAATTTTGGGAATAGGGGCAATCGTTCTAAGCCTTGGGTTTCTTGCACCCTTGAAATCAAATGCTCAAGCATCGGTAGAACCTGATAAGCCAAAGTATTACACAATGGCACAAACAGGCCCTGATACCTATTGTTGTGTAGAAAGTACGAACGAATTGGATTCATGCTCAGGAATACCTTGTTAGTAATCAAAAATTTATCATATGAATAAAAGTCTTTACATTTTACAGGTTTTAATTGTTTTTATTTTATTTGTTAAATGTTCTTCCCCTGACAAAAAGGATACAGGAGAGTCAAAATTTATTACAATAAATCTTGAAAATGCAAATCCCGAAACATTTGAATCACTCTTTGCAATAGAGGAAATAATCGCTATTAAAGGATCAGAAGGAATCCCTATAAAATCAATCAAAAGAGTCTTATCGAGAGAAAATAATTATTGGTTGCTCACCTCCAGTAAAATTCTACGGCTTGATTCTAATGGAGGGTTTTTAGATTCTATTTCAAGATTGGGAAATGGTCCAGGAGAATTTCAATCAGTTGATGACATTCGGTGGAATGAAAATTCCTCTTTAATAGAGGTATTAGATAGAAACAGTGGCAAATTACTGAGATTTAATCCCGAAGGAGAGTTTCAAAATGAATGGAACAATCCTTACCTCTACTTGGCTACTTCCTTTATGCCAGATGGAGATGATTATTTTATCTATGGTGGTGTTTTTTTTGAGGGAGATGGATATCGCGCCGTTCTAGTTTCTGGAATCTCCGGTGAAAAAAAGAAAGGGTTCAGTAAAATTGAAAATGAAAGAAGGTATCTAAGTGTACTCAACAACGACACTTTTTATGCTTATAATGAAGAAATTGAGTTTTTTTACTCCGATAATGACACGCTTTATACATTAAGCGAATATGGGTCTACTATAAAACATATACTTGATTTTGGAAAATCTCAAACACCTAGGGAATTCTTTGACCGTTCATTTGAAAACATAATGGATTTTAGAAACCAAGCAGCAGCCAATGATTATGCATCAGTTTTTTCAATACAGCCAACAGATAGCCATTTTTTCTTTTTCGTGATTCAGGGATCCAAATTCTATACTGCTATCGTAGATAGGACTACCAATGAAGTTAAGGTAGTCAAAGGGTGGTCTAGCGAATTTGGAAATGATTTTTCAGATTTGAGTTCCTATTTGGTCTACACTCCTATTGGAAGTGATAGGCATTTCTTGTATTTTTCTATAGATCCCTATACGATTAAATCGGAAATTGATAAACTGAATGAAAATCCATCCCTTCCTGAATTCCTAAAAACCAACCCATACCTTCATCGCATCTATCAAGATTTTGATAAATATGAAAACCCTTACATATTAAAAATCCGAGTAAATGAATTGAATTAGAAATTTAAAGGATTTATAACAGTGCTTCAAAGTAAGAGGAAAATCCTGTTATCGGGATTGTGAAATTGAAATGATGAAAATCATATTCCAAAGAAAAATGGAAAAATGCGGAATCAGATTCCATATTTTTCCAAAAACAATTTTAAGATTGAGATCAAGTCAATCTGGATAATTTCCACTTTCAACCATTACAAAATTCAGGAAAAGGCAGGTTTGCAGGAAATCTCAATCACTCTTTACAGGAACCCCTTAACTACCCATCCTCCGGTTATCCGGAGCCTTTGGCTTCGGATATCTGGTCTTTAAGCCTTTGGCTTAATTACAAATGGAGTTGAAAACTCCTTTATCAGAAGTCCGAAGGCACAACCTTCGGACAGCGGGGAATAAGCTTTATTGTCCCAAATCCGCCAATTCATAAAAATTTTCAGGGCTAATTACTTTGAACTCAGATTCCGTGTAGGTTTCCCGAAAGATTTTTGGGAATTTGGATTTTGATTTTGGATTATATTTGAACTCGAAACAATAAAGCTTTCCGTCCACCTCTTCGATATAATCTATTTCCTGTTGGTCATAGGTTCTCCAAAAGTAGGTATTGACAAATCTCCTGTGGTTTTGATTGTATTTCAACCGTTCACTGATACAGAAATTTTCCCATAATCCGCCGATATCTGTTCGGACATCTAAGGGACTGAAATTTCTGATAATGGCATTTCTGATTCCCAAATCATAGAAATATATTTTTTGGCTTTTGTTGATTTCTTTTCTGAGGTTTTTGCTAAAAGCAGTAAGCCTGAAAATGACAAAAGCTTTTTCCAGAAGATCTAAATACCGGTTCACTGTATGCACATTGGTTCCGGCAAGTTGAGCTAATTCATTAAGTGAGGATTCGCTCCCTAGTTGCAAGGCTATGCCTTTTAAGAGTTTTTGAAGAATATCCGGTTTTTTGATGGCGTCCAACTGGAGAATATCTTTGTACAGATAATTAGTACTGATATCCATCAATTCCTCTATTTTATCTTCGCCATCGGCCATATACACCTGAGGATACATGCCAAAGCGGAGGTAGCTGGGAATACTGCTCTTGATTTGTATCAAAGGTTGATTTTGGTACACTTCTTCCAATGAAAAAGGTAAAAGAAGAAACTGACGAGAACGACCAGTAAGGGGTTCTGCTATTTGATTTGAAAGTTCAAAGCTGGAAGATCCTGTGGCTAAAAATTGGGTACCAGGGAAAGTATCCACCAATACTTTTAAAATTAAACCTATGTTTGGAATATATTGTGCTTCGTCTAAAATGATCAGCTTTTTTTTGCCAACAAAATCCTTCAACAAAACTGAATTGGTATTGGATAAAAGTTCCTGATTTTCTTGCAATTCACAATTGAAGTAGGAAGCACTTGCTTGGTTGTCTTCCATTAGTTTTTTCACAAGGGTGGTCTTTCCGGTTCTTCTTGCACCATACAGGATGATTACTTTTCCTTTGTAGAGTTGTTTTTGAATGATAGATAGGATTTTCCTCTTGATTTCCATGATGCCTGAGAATGTATGTTAAAATTTAGCTAAAAATATAAAGTTAAGTTCACATATTTAGCTAAATTCATGAATCTTTGTTCACAAATTTAACTAAATTTATGACTTACAATTGCAATTCTTAAGTTCCTTAAGATATTTTCTGTCCACAGATGACATGGTTTTTCACTGAGGCGGCTCGCAGGAAGCTCGGAATCTGCAGATAGAAAAGGATCATTTAACCTTTGAGGTTTTCCAAACCTCGAAGGTTTTTTAGCCCTCAGATTTGACGAATTGGCATAATAGGGAATGGAGTAAAATACTCCTTTATCAAAAGTCCGAAGGTATAACTTTCGGACAGCAGATAATCTGCAAAATTTTTTAAAAACTATAAAAAAAGTTTATAATTCTGTAAATCATAGTTCTACT
>NZ_REBN01000065.1 GCF_007692705.1 Mongoliibacter sp. | reverse complement strand
CTCCCAACCGCATTTTTCACAAATTGGTAAGTGCTCATTACAAACGGGGTTGGCACAATTCACCATTCTATCGCATTCGGTACCACAGACATGGCAGGTGGAAATGACTTTTGGATTTACCTTGTTTACGTCTACTGCAATCCTATTGTCAAAAACATAGCATTTCCCCTCAAAGTCCTCTCCTCCGGCTTCCATACCATATTTGATAATCCCACCGTGTAGTTGATAGACATCCTCAAAACCTTGTTCCAACAGGAAAGCAGAAGCTTTTTCACATTTGATACCTCCAGTACAATAGGTCAATACCTTTTTGCCTTTTAGATGTTCGAGTTCTTTTACTTTTTCAGGAAAATCCCTGAAGTTGTCAATATCAAGTGTAACTGCATTCTTAAACCTTCCCAGTTCATGCTCATAGTTAGACCTTACATCCAAAATGATCACATCTTCCTGGTCTTTGAGGGCTTTAAATTCTTCAGGTTCCAAATGTTTCCCAGTCCTGACATTAGGGTCAAGGTGCCTTAAGCTGCTGTGTACGATTTCAGGCTTGGCTCTTACATGGATTTTGGCAAATGCATGTTGGTCATGGTAATCAATTTTGAATTCGGTTTTTGCAAACCTTGGATCGCCATGCACATATTCCATGTACTTTTCACAATCCTCTTTCAGTCCCGAAACCGTTCCGTTGAGCCCTTCCGGAGAGATGATGATTCTTCCCCTAATATTGTTTTCCACGCAATAAAGGTGGTGTTCTTCCCTGTATGCCTCAGGATCTTCTATCTGGGCATAGCAGTAATATAGCAATACGCTGTACTTTTTATCTTCCATAACTTAAGCCCTGTTTCAGCAGGGTGTTTTGGTTTCGTATATACAAATTTAATTATTTTTTGATTGGTGCTGCAGGATTACCAAAAACTGTCTCTCCATCCTGAACATCTGAGATCACCACTGAACCCGCTCCTACTCTTGCGTTTTTACCTATAGTTACACCCGAAACAATTGTAACCCCTGAACCAATAAAAACTCCTTTCCCAATTTTAACATTGGAGTTGATAAAGGATCCGGCACCGACTTGCACGAAGTCCGAGAGCTCGGCCTGATGCTCAATGATCGCTCCGGAATGTAAAATACAGTGACTGCCTATTTGGGCAGCGGTACCGATTGTGACTCTGGCATTGATAAAATTACCATGGCCTAAGACAGCATTTGTAGAAATATATGAGGATTGATGGATGGCATTGACAGGCTGTACTTTTCTGTTGTCATTGAGCATTTTGACCAAAAACTGTCTGTATTTATTGTCGTCCACCGCTACAAAGGCTTCACATTTTTTGCCAATCAGCTTTAGGAAACCTTCATCCTCAGGATTTCCCAATACAGTAACCTCATTGATTTCAGTCCCGTGCATAGCTTCATCTTCTTCCAAAAATCCAAAAGTGATGACGTCATTACTGTTGAAAATTTCCAATGCTGCCTGGGCAATTCCTTTGGCTCCTAATATTATAACTGGTTTATCCATTTCTTTTTGTCTAATCGGATGGCAAAAGTACGGGAAATCAATCTGCTAACCAAAAATTAAGCGGATACTGCTTTGAGTATAGACTGACCGATTTTACAGTCCATACACTTTTTGAGATTACAATACATGTTGAAAAGTCCTATCATACCCTGACTGTCAAATGCATTTTCACAAGTCCACTGGTAAGTGCCGAATCTTTTGGTGATATGGTTGACTTCTGCCGGCAATTCCTGCAAGAGGTCGAAGCACTTGTCTTTCCAATCGCTGTTTTCAATAAAGCGCCCATAACTGAACCAAAGGGGAACCACAAAATTGATCATGATTAGGCGAAGTGTATTTTCACTCAATTTCTGTGAGAGCTTTTGTTTTGAAGGTATTCCAGGCCTAAGGTGTTTTTCCCAATAAGGATTGATTTGTAAAGCAAAAAGCTGTTTAAAAGAGTCAAAACCAGAGTTAATATGAATGGCTTCACTGAAAATGTTCTTGTTTTGGCTGAGAAATGCTGCCAATTGTACAATCCTTAAGCAAGGGTTGTTCTGTGGCCTTACTCCCATAAATTTCCAATCTTGCCTATATACTGTATTTTTCAATCCATATTTTTTCCTGTAGAAATCATACTCCCTTTTCAATTCAGCTGAATATTCATCTACTGGTTCTTCAGGAAGCAAATCAGCCTGTCCCAAAAGAATGGCCTCTATTCCAATAGGATGCCTGCTAAGTTTTTGTAAGAGTTTGTATGGAATGCTTTCCGCTAGCCTAAGCATGGAACCGCTGTTGGTTTTGAACCCGAAACTCTGAAACAACCACCTGTAACTGGTTTCTTCCCAATCCCCTTTTGTTGTTTCAAGAATTTGGAAAACACCTGCTGACTTGATTTCCATCCTTTCTACCAATGCCCTTTCCAGCATAGAAAATTTCAGAATAGGTAAAACCTCCGGAAGAAACCCAGAGCAGAGCAAGCCATCTCCTGAATTGATAAGCTTCTCATAATTTCTGATGACATCTAACAGGATTTTTCCTTTCAATTCTAAAGTCGGAATTCTGGTACCGTCATTTCTCAGGATTTCCAAGTCATTTTCGTAGACTACATGAAGAATCACAGAGTTGTATCTGGGGTCCGCATCATGTTCATGGTTTTTCCAATCGGAGGCTTTGCGGTGGACTTCCACATGACCATAAAGATCCACCCCTTTGATGCGTACGCTTGATTCAAGAAAATCAGGCCCATGGTAGAAGTTATGGTAACCAATTTTCTTGACTTCTACAGGCTGTCCATCTGTGGTGTGGAGGCTGTTTTTATCGAAATACTGGTATTTCCATACAGCTTGAAGAAAATCTTCTTTGAAATCCATAAAAAAACTGTTTAAAAATCTGAAATCTACACTAACAATCTGATGATGAATTTACCAAGAAATGAGTTTAAATAAAATGGCTGCTGAAAAAATTTGAGGCAAATACAAATGACCTTTCATTATAATTCAGGGTAAAAGTATTTTTACTTCATCAAAAATTTTATCTCACCTCTAAACCTTTAATTTATCTGGATTTTGTCTTACGTCAAGCAACGTAATGATTTGAACAGTCTTATTATTAATCTGATATTATATCGTCGTATGCTTTGTCAGTACAGAGCGTCTAACATTGCTTTTTTTGAGGGATACCGGAAAAAGTAAAGGGTTGAGCGAAATGAGATTTATACGTTTATCAAGCTTTTGAATGAAACTTCGAGTTTCTTTTTCAGTCCAATTATTATCCAAATAATTTAAAATATTTTCAAGGTCAGATTTTGACCTTTCTGACCAAAAAATCTCATAAGTATTTTTCATACAGCCTTTTCACTTCTTGATGAGGGCTACTCTTCCTGCTTTGATGTCCTCAAGACCTTTTTCTATCGCTTTTTTTTCTTCTTCACCTATCTGACCCCACCAATCGAGCGTATTCTTTTGGTTGTTTTTCAACATTTTTAATTTTTCAATTGCTACATCATCTTTTAGGGTGATAATCCAATTTATAATTTCCAGTTTTTCCTTTTATATATTCATATTCTTTGCCTTGAAACTTAGCTATTATAATTAAGAAGAATTTTATAAAAAACTGATTGAAGCTAAGGCTATTAATACGCTTTTGCATTTCAAATCAATTTTTTTCCACTTAATTAGATGATAAAGTCATAATAATTTCATAAATCTAAAATGATGCGGATTTAACTTTTCATCCCCCTTTTTCTACCAATTTTTCCGTGATCTCATTCATGGCTTTAACCTTGTATTCAAAATCCCCTTTCAGGGTGTCACGGTAAGCATTGAGGTTATCCAAAAGATCATCAATTTCCTCTGGCAAGACCTCTTCCAACAATTGTCTTAAACGCTTGGCTGTGGTGGGCGATTTGCCATTGGTGCTGATGGCGATTTTGAGGTTTCCCTTTGTCACTATTCCTCCCAGATAAAAATCGCATAACTCAGGCGTATCGGCAACATTGACCAAAATAAACCTTTCCTTAGCCTCATCATGAATCTGCCTATTAATTTCAGGGAAATTGGTAGCGCCTATGACAAGGTGCTTTCCACCAAGATACTTTTCATGGTAAGCATCCTTAATCAAAGTGACATTTGAAGCATTATGAGCCAATTCCAGAAATTCTTCATTGAACTCTTTAGAGACAACCGTCACCTGTGCCTTTGGACTGCTTTTCAATAAGAAACTGAGTTTCTCAGTCCCCACAAATCCTCCTCCAACCAAGAGTACATTGAGTTGGTGGACTTTGAGGAAGATGGGATATAATTGGTTCATGGTTTTATCTTATTTAGAAATTCGTTTCACGAAATATGGTAGATATAGAATAGAAATATGGTGGAAATATGATTGAAATAAAATAGAAATATAGTAGTAGCAGATTTACCCTAGATCCAGAGAGGGGCTATTCTGGATTAACTTAGAATAAGATTGAAATACGGTAGAAATATTTCAATCTATTTCTCGAAGCGTATTTCCATCATATTTCACCGTAGGTATATTTCTACTCTATTTCGAGAAGCATATTTCAGCGAAGCTATATTTCAACTTTATTTCGCGAAGCATATTTCAAATTACCTTATCTGCTTTAATTCAACTCCAACTACTTCATTATACACTTCTTTAAGGAGATAACTTTCCCTCACCACTTCCCCAATAATTATAATGGCAGGAGCGGCGATACCATAGCTTTTTGCTTTTGGGACAATATCCTGAATGGTGCCTGCAACAAGCTTTTCTTCCTTGGTAGTCCCACTTTGGATAATGGCAATGGGCAAATCAGCCCGTCCTTCATTCAAATAGCTTCCGACAATCTCAGGAAGTTTTTTGGTCCCCATCAAAATGACCACTGTCGCCGTGGATTTTGCTGCCAAGGCAATGTCTCTAGAGATTTCCCCGGATGTAGTGGTACCTGTAATGACCCAAAAACTCTCAGAAAAGCCTCTTTTGGTCACCGGAATACCAACTGCAGCCGGAACTGAGATGGCGGAGGTAATTCCTGAAATCACTTCTGTAGGGATTCCGAAGGCCTCTATATAGTCTATCTCCTCGGCTCCTCTGCCAAAGACAAATGGATCTCCTCCTTTCAGCCTGACCACATGGCCATGCTTGAGGGCATGCTCCACGCAAAGCCTATTGGTCTCATCCTGAGGGCAACTGTGTTTGCCCACTCTTTTCCCTACAAATATCTTCAATGCATGGTCAGGGGCATGCTTCAGCAATGATTTGTCAATCAAGGCATCGTAAAGCACCACATCTGCTTTGTTTAAGGCAAAAACAGCCTTCAGCGTAATCAATTCGGGATCTCCTGGCCCTGCACCTACGAGGGTTACTTTTGGCTTTACTTTTTCTATCATGCTGTAACCTCCTTTTCTCTATAGTTACTAATGGCTTCGAATACATTGGCTGCATCATCGAAGTACTTTTTTGCGAAAGCTTCAGATGGTTCGCTTTCTTTAATTTGGTAAGTGATTTCAGCAAAGGTTTTTTCCAAGATGATCTTTTCACTTTCAGTAAAGGTTTCATCAAAAAGTGCGATGATATTGGCGTAAGAATTTGTGCTCTTTCCTTCACTAAGCAGAATGGCTTTCGCTGCATTGACCATTCCCGCATAGGTGTGGTAGATGCTATCTGACCATCTTTTTTCTTTAAATGCCTCCACGGAAAGCTCCAGTTTTTCACGTGCTTCCAATAAAAGAGTGGCGACTAAATCAATGACCACACCGGCACATTCTCCAACACCCACAGCTACTTTGTAAGCATCTTCATTTCCCCAATCCACCTGATCGGCTTCGGTAAGGGTTTCGGTTTCTGTCAATACCTTAAGAATGTCATAGAAGTATATTTGGCCTTTACGGTCATAATAATCCAAAAAGCTTTCTTCTTTTTCTCCAAATGACTCAAAGTCCTTGATCAGGATCCTTAATGCTTCAGGACCTCTTTTGCTCGGGATTTTGATCACCTTATCGGCAAACCTTCCATTTCCATTTCCTAAAGTACCTCCACCAAGCAATACCTGTAGCGCAGGAAAAACTGTTTTCCCTACTTTCATGGACATGCCCTGAAAGCCTATGTGCGCCATATTGTGCTGCCCACAGGCATTCATACAACCTGATATTTTGATGGTCAAATCCTTATTTTTGAGGTATTGAGGAAATTCGTTGAGGATTACCTTTTCCAATTCCCTCGCTATACCCGTACTGCTGGCTATGCCTAGATTACAAGTATCTGTTCCTGGACAGGCAGTAATGTCACCAAAGCTGTCATAGCCGGCATCAGCCAAACCGATTTTCTTTAACTCCTCATAAAAAAATGGAACCGCTTCGGTTTGAACATCACGGATCAGAATGTTTTGACGCAGGGTAAACCGCAACTCATTGTTAGCATAATTTTTAATCAAATCAGCCAATTGACGGGCTTGTTTGGTGCTGAAATCACCCAAGAGTACTTTTGCGCCTACACTGACATAACCCTCCTGCTTTTGTGGCAATACATTGGTGAGTTTCCATTGCTCGTAAGCCAAACTAAAGGGCTCTGCCAAAACCGGAACTTCGTGTTTGGGGAGCACCCTTGAGGCTTCATAGGTTTGAGCGTCAATAGGGTATGTGTGGTATGGAAGAGACTTTTGCTCTTCTTTCACCAAACTCAAGAATTCTTCAATTCCAATATCATTGATGAGAAATTTCATTCGGGCTTTAAGCCTTCTGGAACGTTCTCCATGTCTGTCAAATATTCTTAAAACTCCCTCGATAAATGGAATCAATTCGTCTGTGGGAAGGAATTCGGTGATCAGGTCTGCATGTCTGGGTTGAGAACCCAAGCCTCCACCAAGAAGGACTTTAAAACCCCTGATTTCTTTGTCATCTACTGTTTTCAATTGTGGGATAAAACCTAAGTCATGAAGGTAACTCAAAGCCGTGTCTTCTTCAGAGGCTGAAAATGCCATTTTGAATTTTCTGCCCATTTCCTGGCAAATGGGATTTCTGAGGAAGTATTTGAAAGTAGCGTCCGCATAGGGAGTCACATCAAATGGCTCTTTTGGATCTACCCCCGCAGTTTCAGAAGCTGTTACATTCCTTACAGTATTGCCACAAGCTTCCCTTAGGGTGATGTCTTCCTGTTCAAGGTCTGCCCATAGCTGGGGAGTTTCGTCCAAACTTACATAATGGATCTGTATGTCCTGCCTGGTAGTGATGTGCAGTTTTCCGGTTGAATATTTTTCGGAAACATCACAGATTGTTTTGAGCTGTTCTCCCGTGGTTTTCCCATAGGGTAATTTGATTCTTATCATCTGAACTCCAGGCTGTCTCTGCCCATATACGCCCCGGGCCAAACGAAGACTTCTGAATTTTTCTTCGTCAATCTTGCCTTCTCTGAAGAGCCGGATTTTTCTATCCAACTCTATGATGTCTTTTTGTACGATAGGATTTTCTATCTCTGTTCTGAAGCTTTCCATTTATATTTTTTCTCTATCGGTTTAGTAGGTTTATTTATTGTACAAAGTACCAAGTATAATGTACCATGATGTTTAGGAATATGTCCCTTACTCTGTTTTTTTACTGCTTACCATCGCTTTTTGAGTAACTGCTATCTTGGTACTTTGTACATTGTACTTGGTACCGTTTTCATCACTCAATAAACCCAACACTCACAGTATCAAAGCTTCCCTCATCGATAAGGATAAAGCTTCCATTTGATTTATTGATTTCGTATGGGTCAAAGTGAATGGCCTTGCTGAGCCTGAGATTGACTTTCCCGATGTCATTCAACTTGAGCTGTTCGGTAGGCTCTTCCCCGGAGAAGTCTGCATAAATGCGTGTTTTAATGCTTTCCACTTTGGCAAGTACCCTGTTGACTCCATGTTGCAGTGTGTATTTCTGACCGGGCCGAAGGGGTTTATTATTAACTTGACAGATCGTGGCGGTGATTGACTTTTCGGAATTTGGAACTTCGGCAGATTTGACCATCATGTCTCCTCTGCTGATATTGACTTCATCTTCTAAAGTAATTGTAATCGCAGCACCTGGCGTGGCTTCAGTATATTCTTTGTCGAAGAATTGTATACTCTTGATTTTGGAAGTAGTGAAAGAAGGCAGGATCGTTACTTCATCCCCTACTTTCAAGTTACCACCATAAAGCGTTCCCGAAAAGCCTCTGAAATCATGAAAGGCTTCTGTTTTTGGCCGGATCACATATTGCACGGGAAAACGGGCTGGGCCATTTTCTTCCAGGTCAGCAGGTTCCAAGACTTCCAAATGATCCAGAAGTGTATTGCCCAAATACCAAGACATCAAATCTGATTTTTTAGCGATGTTTTCTCCTTTTAAAGCGGAAATTGGAATAAAGGTGATTTGCTCTGGCTTGAAGTTGCTTTTCTCTGCCAATGCTTCAAAATCTTCTTTGATTTTCAGAAATACATCTTCATCGTAATCTACCAAGTCCATTTTGTTGATGGCGACTACCACATGCCCCATGCGAAGCAGGTTGCTGATAAAAAAGTGTCGGTAGGTCTGCTCAATCACTCCTTTTCTGGCATCGATCAAAATGATGGCCACTTGGGAAGTGGAGGCTCCCGTAACCATGTTTCTGGTGTATTCCACATGACCGGGAGTATCCGCTACTATGAAATTGGTCTTATCGGTATTGAAGTAGATATGGGCTACATCTATGGTAATGCCCTGCTCTCTCTCTGCCACCAAACCGTCTGTTGCCAAGGAAAAGTCCAGGTAATCAAAGCCTCTTTGCTTGCTGGTTTTTTCGATAGCCTCCAACTTATCCGTAGTCAGGCTTTTGGTATCATAAAGCAAACGCCCGATTAGGGTACTTTTGCCATCATCTACTGAACCTGCGGTTGCTATTTTTATGAGTTTTCTGTTTTCCATTTGTTAAGATTTTAGACGTGAGACATAAGACATAAGACTTCGTCAACTTATCACACCATAATTGTTTTTTATGCCACGAAGGCACAAAGACTCAAAGGTTTTTAGAAAGAGCTTCACGTGCTTTGAAGGATGCTCAATGCTTGAGTTTTTATATCGCCGAAGGCATATTTCTATTAGTATCGCGAAGCATATATCATTTAAAAGTACCCGACTTTCTTCCTTTTCTCCATCGCCGCCTCAGAACGTTTGTCGTCTATCCTAGCACCCCTTTCGGAAATGGTGGAGGCCCTGATTTCATCCACAACAGCATCCAAAGTTCTTGCTTCCGAAAGTACGGCAGCTGTACAGGTCATGTCCCCTACAGTTCTGAAGCGCACCATTTTTTCTTCTACTTGCTCATGTTCTTCCCTGAACACATGCTCATTGGCTGTCCAAATCATCCCATCTCTGAAGAAGACTTCACGCTTATGGGCAAAGTAGATGGAAGGGATTTCGATGTTTTCAGTTTTGATATATTCCCAAACATCCAATTCGGTCCAGTTGGAAATAGGAAAAACACGGACATTCTGTCCCTGTTCGATTTTTCCGTTAAGCATATTGAAAAGCTCCGGTCTTTGGTTTTTTTCGTCCCATTGCCCAAAGTCATCTCTTACTGAAAACACCCTTTCTTTTGCCCTGGCTTTTTCTTCATCTCTTCTCGCGCCACCAATACAGGCATCAAACTTAAATTCTTCGATGGCATCCAAAAGCGTAGTAGTCTGAAGGGTATTTCTACTGGCATACCTGCCTCTTTCCTCAGTGACTTTACCCTGATCAATGGAATCCTGAACATTTCTGACAATCAGTTCCAATCCCAATTCCTCCACCAATTGATCTCGAAATTCAATGGTTTCCGGGAAATTGTGTCCTGTATCTATATGCAAAAGAGGAAATGGAATCCTTGCAGGGTAAAAGGCTTTTTGTGCCAAACGGACCAAAGTAATAGAGTCCTTACCTCCTGAAAACAATAAGACTGGCCGCTCAAACTGCGCCGCCACCTCTCTCAGGATATGGATGGACTCTGCCTCTTTCGGATTCGGTATCAATAGGTTTGACATAAGTATTTTTGATTTACGATTTTTGATTTACGCTGTCCATGCAGTCAGTAAGTGTGGTTTAAGATTTTAATCAGCGTTCATTTCTTTTCCAAATTTCGAATGATGAATATCGAATAATGAATCTCGAAATATTTTCATAGTTAGACGTCTCCTACATTCAATTCACGTTTTTCAATATATCGCCGAAGGCATATATCATTTCATATGCAACCCACACTCCTTCTTAGACTCTTCCCACCACCATCTGCCAGCTCTTGCGTCTTCTCCTGGCTCAATGGCTCTGGTGCAAGGCGCACAGCCTATGCTGAAAAAGCCTTTGTCGTGTAGGGGATTGTATGGAATTTTATTTTGGTTGATGTACTCTATCATCTGATCGAAAGTCCAGTCCAAAAGCGGATTGAATTTGATAATCTGATTTCCTTCATCCCATTCTATTTTTCTCATTTCGGATCTGTTGGCACTCTGTTCTGCCCTCAAGCCGGTAATCCAGATACTGTTACCCGCCAGTGCTCTTTTAAGCGATTCTACTTTTCTTACAAAGCAGCAGGCTTTCCTTTTCTCAACCGATTCATAAAAACCGTTGATGCCGTTTTTGCTTACTAAGTTTTCTACTGATTCCCGCTCAGGGTACAAGACTTCAATTCTTATTTTGTACTTCTGTTCCGTTCTGGCAATAAGGTCCAGTGTTTCCGGAAACAGTCTTCCTGTGTCCAAGGAAAAAATATGGATAGGCAGGCTGTTTTCAGCGATCAATTGGGTAATAACCTGATCTTCCTGTCCCAGGGAAGTGGAAAAAACCACTTTACCCGGAAAAAGGTCTGACAGCATGGCCAGGCCTTCCACAGGATTCAGAGAATCCAGTTTTTCACTAAGACTATGCAAATTCGTTTTCAGGCTCATTTTTCTTGACTTTAGTTGCACCTTCCCATGCCCTTTCATGCAAGTAATACAGGGCTATTTTAGTCACTACTTCTATGGATCCTATCGATAGGGCCATGACCAGTTGACCTGTCACAAAAAAGGAAATGACCATGGTATCGAGTGTTCCTACAATTCTCCATGAAATGGATTTCAAAAAGCTCTTGACATTAGTGTCTTGGCCTTTGCTGTTTACAAACCATTTTTTAATAGGTTGATCTAGAATCATATACTTTTAAGGTATCAGAATAACAAAAGTATACAAAACCTATAAAAAAGATAGGGTAATTAGGGAAAAAATTTTATTCTTTATCCAATATATCTGCTAAGGTCTTGTTTTCAAGCACGTTAAGCATCTCATCCCTGACCTGAATCATGACTTTATTGAGGCCGCATTTGACTTCGTCCTTGCATTCTACGCACGGTTCATAGTAGTTGAGGCTGACACAGGGGAGCAATGCGATTGGGCCATCCAAGAGTCGGATCACTTTGGAAAGGGCAACATCTTTGGGGTCTTTGATAAGGTAATAACCTCCGCCTTTCCCCTTTTTGCTACCCAGGATTCCTGCTTTCTTCAATTCTAAAAGTATATTTTCAAGAAACTTGTGGGAGATTCCATATTCTTCTGATATGTCCTGAATCAAAACAGTTTTTTGTTCTCTACGCTTGCCTAGAAATGTCAAAGCATGAAATGCGTACTTGGTTTTTTTGGATAGCATGGTTACAAAAATAGGGGAAAAAAGTAGCCTTGCAAGTAAGAGTGTGAAAGTCGAAAAAGAAGTACTTTAGTATTGATTAGGGTATTTTCCTAGATGGGTAATGGCTTGATACCGGGTTGGCAGATACTCCCTGCCATACATTTTAATAAATACAGGCTTAAGTCTTGGATTTTCGATTAAGGCTTCATGAATATCTAGACTGTATTTTTCAACTCCTATTCCTGTAGGAAAAACCTTATACAAGACCAGTTTCTCATCATTTTCAATCCAACCTAATTCTAAATCTTTACAAAAGGCCATCACCTCCACCAAAGGCAATTCCTGTTCCTTTTCCAAGTCTATCACCAAATAAACCTCGGGGTAAAGTAAAGTTGATAATTTTCCATGGTCTTGCTGGGCCGCTACACGGATAGTAAAAAAGAGGAAGAATACAGTACAAAATAATTTCATGCTTATCCATTTTAAGTAAGACGGGATGTTGGTTAAATTTGTCTTGCCTAAACTGAAATATCTGGAATTTTAGAGTTTCTTTTCAAAACAAAAACCCTCTGAGGTAAAGAAGACCTCAAGGATTTACCTTGAGTTGAACCTACAGCCAATGTAAAACCTTACTCCACCTGACATAGCTGCCTTTTGGACAGCGGCAATCAGCAAGTAGGTATTTGCTTCCTCTCCGCGTCCCTGTTTTCATGGATCCCCATACTGTTCCGGAATCAAAATAAAAAGCTGAACCGTCCTGAGTGTCCTTTCCATATTCGATTGTCTGAGTGTGCAAGTCTAAAGTAAATACTCCCCTGCCCGTTTCAGTACTTATAAGTTTCATTTCAATGGTTGAATTGGATGTTACAGGGACTCTTGGTGTGGGGTATAGTCCTTGATTTTCATCAGGGGTCAACCAATCAGAACCTTCTGAATTTTTATAGCCTTTTAATCCAACCTGCAGTATGTAGTCTATACCCAGAATCTCTTTTAATTTACCAGTTTCTCCAGAGTTTATCTGATTGGCGATGATTTCATAATCC
This sequence comes from Mongoliibacter sp., assembly GCF_007692705.1. Taxonomy (GTDB): domain Bacteria; phylum Bacteroidota; class Bacteroidia; order Cytophagales; family Cyclobacteriaceae; genus Mongoliibacter. The sequence goes on along the minus strand of NZ_REBN01000065.1, from coordinate 4,900 downwards.
CAGTCTTCCAAAAGTCCAAATTTGATATCCTTTCTTTTGGCAAATTGCTTTTCAATAATTTGATAAAGCCGTTGTTCTTCACTGTAAGTTAATTCTGGAATGTTAAAGTCCAGTAAGACCAAATCAGCATTTTGAAGACAGACACTGCAGTATTGTCTAGGAAAAAACTTGGTGTTTTTGCAGGAAATCAGAAAGGGAATAAAAAGAAGGAAGAAATATTTTTTCATAGTAAAAAGACAGCAGATCAGTTTCCGCCGTCTTGATTTTAATTAAGGTTAACCCCAAGGTTTAACTCAAGATTTAAAGGGAATATATTCCCGTTTCCTTTTAAATCAAAATAGTATATCGGACCAGCACTAAATAATAAATTGAATCGCTTTCCATAAGTTCTTTGTAAGCCCCAAGTAGGTCCGATTGCGAAAGAGTTGTTGTTGAACCGGTCAAACGATGATATTTGTGAAATATCAGGTCCAGTATACAGCAATCTAGCAGCTATGAAATTTCCATTATTCTGATCTGTTGTCTTTCCATTTTTTTCTCTTTTGGACAGGTTGTAGTAATACCTGCTTTGAATATCACCAAACATAGCAAAAAGGTATTGGACGCCTTCAGTCGAAGCCGAGGTGAGATCAGGATAGGAATAATTATACCCAAAACCTAAACTTGCATCAAGGGAAGTGTTTTTCCCTGTGGGCAATTCGTAAGAAATAGCAGGATTAAGAAAGTTTACCCGAAGTATCTTTTGTGTTTGGGCATTCCCAAAATGAATACTGCAACATATCACTATAATAATTAAAACAAATCTACTCAATTTCATATTAGTCAATTTCTTTGATTATTCTAATTCCTTTCGTCTGACCTCCAAACACGGCTGCTCCATAAACAGAAGCTCCTTCAATTTCGTATAGCTTCTTTGATGTTTTAAATGTTGGCCCCAAAATATTTTGGTACAAGGAATTAAATTGTGCATTTCCTGTAGCATTGTAGGTAATTTGAAAATACCTATCTATGACAAAATTCATATTATTTGAATTCAAACGCTCATCCTCCGCTTTACTTAACATTACTTTGATTTTATCAGGGAATATCTTCCTGTAAGACTTAACTTTCTCATTTTTAACATCTAAAGACGCGGATGCTAAAAAACTTTCTGTCTCTTTCCAAACCAATTCTGCTAACTTTCCTAATCCTGTACTAACCATTTTATTCATTCTTTTTTCAAGATCGTTATAATTGTCTTGAGAAATATTTAAAAATGGTATAGAAGCATCTGTTACTCCAGCTGTAGACAAACTATAATTTGAGAATTTTAACAACTCCTTTCCAACTATTTTTGATGGGAAACTTGTATAATTTATTGGCATAGCAAATGGGATTTTCACGTTTAAATAAAGTAAATCCCACCCTAGTACTAATTTGGTAGCATTGGCATCCGAGTGTCGAGCCCATATTCCTGTCCAACCTCTTTTTTGCATTTTCGCATTTAGACCTGTAGAGCTATACAACCATAATTAAAAGCATATAGCTTAACTTTCAACCTGTAGTCTGGATTAAAATTTATAGTAAAACCCGTATTTGTACCGAAAATGCCTTCAAAAAATTTCCCTATAGACGTATTAGCTCCAAATTTATATACTTCAAAATTATCATATTGCCCTTTTGGTAAAGCTGTTGGAATCTCGGGAGCGCAGGCTGCACAAAAATAGCCTGGCTGTGAAATAAGGTTTTGATTCGAAGGAACAGTAGAGGCATTATTTAAGTCTTCGTCATAATCAAAATCAAAATAAGTATCAACTAAATAGGTATCATCTGGCAAAGAAAAAAGATCATCATTTGAATTAGGATTTAAATCAGATACTCTTAGATTTTCTCCTCTAAGTTTTAATAATTTTTCTTTATCAAAATTCTCTATATTCTTGTATAAATTATCTATATTATCTGCTTCTGTATAAAAAGTTCCGAAAGGAGTGACTTTATAAATTTTGCCATAAACCTCTATTTCCAAATCCTGATTTAAAAGTGAAGCAAATGCTTGGTCAGGAACTAATTCTAGTACATCTATTTCATGATTATCAGAATTTTCTCTTTTAATTGAATTTGAAGTTAAATCTTTATCTGAAAGTAAGTTTGAAGAAACAAAATCTTTTGGGATAACAGCATATTTAGAAATAATATTTTTATTATACTCCAAATTTTGGTTTGTACTCAATTCTTCAACAGCTGAAATAAAATCAATATAACTTTCAAATTTCAATCTTTTACTCTCGTTTTTTTCCAGACTATCAGCTGAAAATTCTTCAACAATTTCGTTTTGAGGACCACATGAGATGCTGAAAAGCATAAAAAGTGTAAGTAAAATAAAATGGGATAATAGATAATTTTTCATATAGGTTTAAATTAAAATTATAAAAAAAAGAAAAATAATGATAAAATAATTTTCTCATAAAAAGAAGAAAAACTAACTTAGTTGTCAAGTTTTAAGGTATTTATTTTTTCTCATTAACACTTAACATATTGGTTTTCAGGGCAAAAAATTTAATTTATTTATTGAAATATTAATATTTGATGAAAGGGGAAGTGAAAAATCTAAAAAAAACCCTTTGAAAACGTGACTCCGAATTCAAAGGGTTTTACTCTTAAGAAACAGCTGAAATCAAAAAAACCTTCGGGGTCCGAAAAAGACCCCAAAGGTTTGCTGGATTAAATCAACTCCACACTTCTTTTTACAAATTCCGTCAGGTCTTTGCCTTTCAGCAGACCTTGAGAAAGAAGGGCCAAATCAAAAGCCTGCTTGGCCAGTTTGGTCTGATCTTCTTCTGAGGTTGCTTTCAGGACTTTGTCAATTACTGGGTGATTGCCATTGATGGCTACCTTGTAATTGTCCGGCATGGCACCGTAGAAACTCATGCCTCCACCCATCTGGGCCATGTCTTTCATCCTGCGCATAAATTCATCCATGGTCACAGTAACCGGAAGTTCTTCCGGGCTAAGCCCTTCTACTGCTACTGAATAGGTTTGGCTGTTGATGGCCTTTTCGAAGATCTCCTTCACCTTTTTGGATTGCTCCTCGGTCAGTAAGTTTTCATAACTGTCTTCTTTTTGGATCAGCTTGTCCACCACATCAGCATCTACTCTTTTCATTTGAGTTTTTTCCTCCTTGGTCTCCAGGTGTTGGATAAAGTGGCTGTCAATGGGCGAATCCATCAAGAGTACATCATAATCTTTTTTGCCTGCTGACTGTATGAAAGCATCCTGCTTGTCAGCATCTGTCGCATAGAGATAAATGGTGTTGCCATCTTTGTCTGTCTGAATGGCGGAAACTTTCTCTTTGTACTCAGGCAAAGTGAAAAGCTCTCCTTTGGTATTTTTCAGCAAAGTGAAGTCCTTGCCTTTTTCAGCAAACTTGTCTTCGCTGATCATTCCATATTTCACAAAGAGCCCAATATCATTCCACTTCTCTTCATAGACTTTTCTGTCTTTCTTGAAGAGTTCGCCAAGCTTATCGGCTACTTTTTTGGTGATGTAATTGTTGATTTTCTTCACGTTGCCATCAGCCTGCAAGAAGCTTCTGGACACGTTCAGCGGAATGTCCGGAGAATCGATCACCCCATGCAGCAACATCAGGAATTCCGGTACAATGTCCTTCACTTCGTCAGTGATAAATACCTGACGGCTGAAAAGTTTGATTTTGTTTTTCTGGAATTCGAAGTCATTCTTGACTTTAGGGAAATAAAGTACTCCGGTCAGGTTGAAAGGATAGTCCACATTGAGGTGAATCCAGAACAGCGGATCTTCACTCATCGGATAAAGCTCCTTATAGAAAGCAAGGTAGTCTTCATCCTTCAAATCGCTGGGGGATTTGGTCCAGATCGGAGAAGTGGTATTGATGATATTGTCCACATCCACTGACTTCCACTTTTTCTCTCCTTTGTCGTCTACGCCATCTTCAACGCTTTCCGTCTTTGTTCCAAACTTGATGGGTACAGGAAGGAATTTACAGTATTTGTCCAGGATTCCCTGAAGCTTCCACTTGTCCAAAAATTCCTCGGAATCATCATTGATATGAAGCGTGATTTCGGTTCCCCTCTCTTTTCTGTCACCTTCACTGATTTCAAATTCCGTACTTCCGTCACAAGTCCATTTGGCAGCTTGAGCACCTTCCTGATAAGAAAGGGTGTTGATTTCCACCGTTTTGGCGACCATAAAGGCCGAATAGAAACCAAGACCAAACTTACCGATGATTTCATTGGCATCTTTGGCATCCTTAAATTTCTCCACAAACTCGGTTGCTCCGGAGAAAGCAATCTGGTTGATGTATTTTTTGATTTCTTCTGCAGTCATCCCCAAACCTTTGTCGGTAATGGTGATGGTTTTTTTGTCCTTGTCGAAAGCCACTTCAATGGTGGTATCTCCAAGTTCGCCGGTGTACTGACCCAGCGTAGCCAGTCTTTTGATTTTTTGGGTGGCATCTACCGCATTGGACACCAATTCGCGGATAAAAATCTCATGATCTGAGTACAAAAACTTTTTGATGATGGGGAAAATATTCTCGGTATGTATCGAGATAGTACCTTTTTCCTGCATAGCTATATTGAATTTAGATTATTGATAAACATTTTTGACAATACTGCTTTATCAATGCCTGTTCCAAAGGGTGAAAAATGTCAATTTGGCAGTTTAAAAAGAAATATACCTATGGTGATATAAAATAGAAATATGCCTTCGGCGAAATATAATTGAAATATGCTACGAGATATATACTGAGTGAAATAAGATAGAAATATCGCATAGCTGAAATATGCTTCACGAAATAAAGTTGAAATATACTTCGTGAAATAAGAAAAAAAATAGTTATGCACCAGTTGTTTACAGAAATAGTTGGCGTAATATTTCAACTATA
>NZ_REBN01000144.1 GCF_007692705.1 Mongoliibacter sp. | reverse complement strand
CAGGCAATCGGCAAACCCTTTCGGCCCGCTATCTTTTCCCCGCTTTCGTCTAACAGGATTGCAAAGGTAAAACAAAATTTTATTTTTTCAATTAAAAAAAAATAAAATTATCATCTTTTTTTATTGTACTCACCTTTACGTATTTCAATTTTATGCGGTTATTTTCTGCTACTCCCATCGTTTTGGGTTTGCAAAGGTGCAACTCTTTTTCCCTTTTGCAAAACAGTTTAATAAAATAATCACCGTTAATATGAAAGAGTACTGATAATCAAGTAGAAAAATTTTAATAACGAAAAGTAGGTGATTTCCTGGAGTCCTTTCTCCAAAGTTGATCGATGAAAGAATACCTCAAAGATATCTCATGCGCACCTCCAGAATTCCTCCATGCAAGTCTGGAAAGCGTAAAATCATAACTATACCCTATGTCCATCCCATTATTTAAAGAAAAACCTACAAGGCCAATTAATGCGTCATTATTCGGAAGTCCATTAAAAGAAGGCAAACCTCTATACCACAAACCTAAAACAAGGGGATCGAAAAAAAGCTCTGTTCCTATATCTAACTGATCAAAGATTCCTTGGCTTTTGTAATTAAATGCAAATGAAATGGTTCTTTCCTGAAGCGTATTATTTAAATAGTCATTGATAAAGCCTGGACGCAAAGGAAACTTGATTCCTCCATGAGCAGAATACCTCCTTGACAGCACATCTGTCTCATCCATGATGTAGCTCATGTTTGGCTGAGTGAGATGATGCGTGGACACTCCAAACCAAACCCTATCATTATAAAATAAAACTCCTGAGTGCAGATCAAAGAAATCCATCTGCCTATCATCTGTCAACCCATTTCCCGGAGAAGGAAGCACCACACCCCTGTCGATATCCAATTGCGTCCCCAAAACTACATCATCAAATGACGCAGCCCTTAACCCGTAACTACCCTGAACTCCAAAATGTAAATAACCACTTTCTCCGACTCTTAGTCGGTAAGAATATAAAAGTCCAATTTCATGATTTTGTAAATTGGTAAGGGTTTCTTGGCTACTGTTAAAAACAAGCCCTACTCCAGAATTCTTATCGTCAATGAAATGGTCAATGTATGCGCTGTAAGCTATAAAACTCCTATCTAAAGAAGGCCATTGGTTCCGAAAATTTACTCCTACACGCGTCATCTCTGCACTACCTGCAAAAGCAGGATTGAGATAAAGTGGGGCTGCATAAAATTGTGAGTATTGAATATCCTGGCCAAACAAGGCCAATGTATTCAAGAATAATAATGCGAATAACCCTATTTTCTTCATTTTACCTGATCAAAGTAAATCTCCCACTTTCTTCAATAAGCTCCCCATCTACGGATTCCATCTTCACCCTGTACACATAATTCCCACTTGGAGCTAGTTCCCCATTGACCCTACCGTCCCAACCATCCGTTTCCAGATCATTGCTTTGGAATACTGTATTTCCCCAAAGATTGAAAATCAATAATTCCATTTTCACAATACCCTTAACTTTTGGTCTAAAAAACCTGTTCTCCATTTGATTGGGAGTAAAACCACTCGGTATCATTACTCTGTAAGATAAAGTAAGCGGAACTTCAATGATTTTCTCACTTTGACATCCAAGTTCGTTGGTAACCGTCAACTTGACTTTAAAATTACCCCTTTGACCGAACACGTGAACGGGGGATTGTAAATCGCTGGCAGCACCATCCCCAAAATCCCATTCCCAAGAAATCGCATCCTCACTAGATAAATCTATAAAACGAATAGGATCATCAATGAAAATCCCCCCGTCTTCCTCAGTTTTTATTCCAGTACCATCTACTTCATAATCAAAACCAGCTATCAGCCCTTCCTCGACAATTATCAATTCAATTTCTATTGGCCCAGAATAACATTCCAAATCTTTAAACTTATAACTTAATTGGTACTTCCCTGATTGAGAAATAGAATTCATCTCATCATTCTTCCAAAAATTCCCAAATTCATCCTCAAGCAGATAATCGAAATTATCTAAATCGTACCCTTCAATAAATTCTCTGATATCCTTGGACATACCTGGGCTACAACCCACAATGAGCTGGTCAACCTCTAAAGCTGGTAATTCAGGGTTGATCAGCTCAAAGATATTTGATTCAGCAGGACAACTTTTCTCATTCAGTGCAATAACTTGGTATTGTCCTGATTCAATCGCAAAAAAACTTTCCTGATCTGCACCCGGTATCTTTTCCCCTTCCAGATACCACTCAAAGGCAAAATAGTCTTCATCTCCTGTCGCAGTAAGCAAAATACCATCCCCTTCACATTGCCTTAGTTCCACCGTTTCAGCTTCCACGCCTTCAGCCGAAAGCCTTACAGGTTCCGGAGATTCCTGAATCAAAAGCCTAATGAAATTACCCTCTGAAGTCTTGCCGAAATTATCCGTTACTGTATAATAAATCTCAACTGTTTCATCTATGAAGTCTTCATTTGGAAAAAAAGTAAAACTACCCCCTTCATCTGCTGCCCTAAAAGTGCCTTGTGGTAAAACCATTTCTCTATTTTCAGGTCGGCACCTTCCCTGAGCACAAACATCATCTGCTTCCTCTTCAATTTCTTCCAAAGACCCGTATAATTGTAGACAACGGATTACTGAACCCTCATTAAGTAAGCTTATATCTTCACTTGTGATTTCATAAGTATTGTCTTGACCAGCACAAGAAGCTTTGTCGTCAATATCAACTCCAACGGGATTTTGTAAGCCCTCCTGATCAGAAACCTCTACCTGAAGGTTTGCTATTTCATGAATATTAGTCAAGCCACCGGTTGAAGCTGCAAAACCTATCTTGAGGTTTTCAGGAGCCGGAAATTCAAATAACACCCTGCTGAAAATACTTACGTCCCTTGGATTTCCCTGCTCTGTAGTCACAATCATATCTACTGAAACCAAATAACCCTCACCTCCAGGGTTGGGCTCCATATCTACAAACACTTTCCTGTAACCGACCTGGTTCGGATCTGTTACCCTGACATTAATCCCTTCTCCCGAAGAAACAGGAAAATTTTGATTGGGGGGAAGTGAGAAAGGACCAGGGTCATTGGTCTGTATTCCGGTAACAAAGGCATATCCCCCTTGAGCTGGGCCTCTCAATACTATTGCATCTGGAAATAAGTTGTTGCTATTACCTCCAAAGCCTCCAATCCTACCTTCAGTAGTATTTCCAAAATTACCAAAAGCATCAAAACCGAGACCCAAATATCCCCCTGTAAGCCCCGGCTCGTTATTTCTTGGTGAATACCCTAGGGAGCCTCCAAAACCTCCCGGGGAAAAATTGTCAATATTGGCATCAAAAAGAAAAACCGTAATCCCATCAGCTCCAGAACCTCCATACATGTAATAGTCAAAAGATGCCTTAATCCCAAAAGCAGAAGGAAAAGGTATGTCTACATATATATAGCCACTTTGATCTTCAGCCGCATCTGTCAACCTCAATACTCCTTCTGAAACCTGAGCACTTCCTCCAACAACTGTGGCACTCTGTGCACTACCTCCCTGAAAGCTCTCGCAATATGGAAAACCTACCTGTGCCAAGACGGATTGAAGGGAAACTGAAAAAAATATCAGCGGTAAAATAAAACTTCTATATCTATATAAGTATTCGCGAACCAAACTTTTACTCCCCTCCTGACTGATTGCTTGAAATTAAAATTTTAGAAATGCAAAATACAGATTAAAAGAAAAAAGGCCCGATAATCGAGCCTTTTTATATTTACCTTAAAATTGTCTGTTTTCTGTCTGGTCCTACTGAAACAAGCTTGATTGGAACCCCAAGCTCTTTTTCAAGCAGGGTTACATAATCTTTCAACTCGTTAGGGAACCCATCATAACTTTCCACTGCTTCCAAGGATTGATGCCAACCGGGTACTGTTTTGTAAACCGGTTTGATATCCGAAGAGTCCAGTTCGTAAGTCAGCCGATCAACTGTACTCCCATCTGGCATTTGATAATGTGTACAGACCTTTATTTCTTTGAAAATATTCAAAACATCTCCTTTCATCATGAATAATTGAGTGACTCCATTGATCATGATAGAATATCTCAGTGCTGGCAAATCAATCCAGCCGCACCGTCTTGGCCTCCCTGTGGTAGAACCAAACTCATTTCCTTCTTTTCTCATAGCTTCTCCATCTTCATCGAAAAGTTCTGTCGGAAATGGACCACTCCCTACTCGAGTACAATAGGCTTTAAAAATCCCATATACCTCTCCAATCTTAGATGGAGGCACACCCAAACCTGTACAAGCACCGGCAGCCATCGTCGTACTAGAAGTTACAAAAGGATAACTTCCAAAATCTATATCAAGCAGAGAGCCTTGCGCACCTTCTGCCAAGACCTTTTTACCTTCTGCTAAAAACCCATTGACTTCATATTCGCTATCCACAAGATTTAATCCTCTGAAAAACTCAACTGCATCAAAAAAGACTTTTTCCAACTCTGGTAATTGACCCAGATCAAACTCATAAAAAGAAAGGATGGTTTTGTGCTTTTCTACCAGTGCTTGATATTTTTCGTCAAAATCTGAAGCAAGTATATCCCCTACGCGAAGAGCTACCCTTCCAATCTTGTCCTGATATGTAGGCCCAATGCCTTTTAAAGTAGACCCAATTTTCTTATCTCCTTTGGATTTTTCATAAGCAGCATCAAGAAGCTTGTGAGTAGGGATGATAATCGTGGCTTTTTTAGAAATAAAGAGGTTCTTTTTGAAAGCAATATTAAACTTTTGCAAGCCATCAATTTCTTTTTTCAAAACCACGGGATCCAAAACCACCCCATTTCCTATGATATTGGTGATATTTTCCCTAAAAATCCCTGAAGGAATCTGGTGGAGCACATGCTTGATCCCGTCAAACTCCAAAGTATGACCGGCATTTGGTCCTCCCTGAAATCTGGCGACTACATCATATTGTGGTGCTAATACATCCACAACTTTCCCTTTTCCTTCGTCGCCCCATTGCAGGCCCAAAAGCACATCCATTTTCATTGGTTGATATTTAAAATGTAGTATTGATTTCTTTTAAGCCGTGAAATTTGGAATAAGGTTAAATAATTGCAAGGAAAACAGCTTATTTATTACAACTTCCCAGATTTCAGTTTTGAAAGGCACTTAATAATCTACTTCTACGAAATAATAGCTGAGATAATTTTCGTCTTCTTGGTTTTTAGCCTTGAAAAACAACTTTTCATTTTTAACAAAATAAAAAGTACTGAGGTCGACTTCAATTTCTGAGAGATTCACTTCCCCCACCTTTTCGAATTCAATGTCAAAAACTTCAAGACTTATTTGTTGTGGACTTGTGTTCTCCTTTTGAGGTGATTTTACAAGCCTACAAAAACCCCTATTTTTGGGCAACTTTTCGAAATTCCCAAAAGCAACATCTCTGTCCCATTCATTTAGCAATTCATTTACCATTTTGAAATGTTCAAGATTCGAAAGGTCATAATTTGGGTTAATCTCTTTTGGAGCTTTTTTATAAAGAGGAAAAAGGTTTGATGGAAAGTTTTTTTCAATCTGATGTCCAGTACCTAAATCAACGATAACAAGATCATTGCTGTAATTGTATGATAAAATCAGTCTATCTCCATCAACAAAAATAAATGGCATGTGATTCTTTGATATACCTTTGAAACTGACCTCATTTGCTTGAATCAGGTTTATATTTGCCCACATAGGTAATTCCTTGAATTTCTTTTCTCCAAGGTCAAAAGCCAATAACTTAAATTCTTTGGTCTGAAATTGTAAAGCAAAAAAATAAAGCTGTTCTCTTTTCTTATCGTAACCTTTATAGAGTTCATCTAAATAGTAACTGACTCCTCCATTTAGATTAAAAAAAACTGAATTATCAAAAACATCATCTTCAATCAATCTAAAATTTTTTATATCTGAAACCCCATCTCTATCGATCATGATGTTTTTCGAATTGAAAAATACCAGTCCCTCAGAAGTGGATACCAAATTATTGAAGTTCTCAACTTTCCTAGGTCCATCATTTTCAAAATACGGCCCTTCTTTAATTCTTAAAGTATCTCCATCAAAAAAAAGAGTGTCTAACGATTTCCTCACCATATTGTGACCAATAAACTCGTCAGAGGAAATCCAGGTAAATTTTGGGAAAGGGTATTCCGGGCTGAGATTTGTATCTGCATAATAGGCTTTGATTTTGGAACTTACTTCAATAAAAATTTCCTGCCCCGAAGATTCTTTTTCTTCAGAACAGGAAATGTGAAATAATCCTAAAATAATTATGAAAAGATATTGAAGTCCTAAATTCTTCAACTCAGCTTACTTTTTCCTTAACCTCCTCTACTGAATCAAACACAGTGAAAATATTATTCAACTTGGTGATGATCAATAGTTTTTTTACGTGTTCCGAAGGGGAGGTAAGATAGACCTCTCCGTCTACATTTCTCATCTTGGTAAGCATGGTGATCAGTAAGCCAATCCCGCTCGAACTGATATAGCGAACCTGACTCAGGTCTACCACGAAATTTTTGATGCCATCATTAACAGCATCCGACACCATCTCCACCAACTTTGGTCCCACTTCATCTCCGATAAGGTCGCCTTGAATATGTAAAAAATAGGCTTTTTCTTCTTTGTGTAATTGGTAGGTTAATTTCATACAGTAGGTCTATTTTCGCATTCTTCTTTTTTACAATTACCATACAAGATCAGCGAGTGGTGTAATACCTGAAAATTAAGTATTTCTCCAACGGTGTTCTGTATATTCTGTACCCTAGGGTCACAAAATTCCAAGACTTTATTGCAATCGGTACAGATTAAATGATCGTGTTGCTTATACCCATAGGATTTTTCAAACTGAGCAAGGTTTTGTCCAAACTGATGTTTGGTCACCAAGTCACACTCCACCAAAAGATCCAAGGTATTATATACCGTGGCTCTACTGACACGGTAATTTTTATTTTTCATGCTGATGTAAAGAGACTCAACATCGAAATGTCCGGTTCTGCCATATATTTCTTCCAAAATGGCATATCTTTCAGGTGTTTTGCGTAGCTTTTTATTTTCCAGGTAAGCAGTAAATATCTTTTTTACTTCCTCAAAAACGCTTTCATTTAAGGCCATGTAATGCTTTTTTTTCAAATATAACTGTTCTTATTTAGAAAAGATTCAAATAAGAAGGAATAAGCAAAGGCTAATCAAATCGGGTCACTTTAATGATCCCCTCAACTTTGGAGAGGTTCTCCACCAATTTTTCCAAGTGCTGTGTGCTGTGTACGTAAAGTTTGATAGTACCTTCAAAAATCCCGCTGTCAGAGTCTACCGTAATAGAACGCATATTAACTTTTAGCTCATTGGAAATCACCTTGGTCACATCGTTGATAAGCCCTACTCTATCTGTCCCGATAATCCTAAGCCCAGCCAGAAATGCTATTTCCTGCTGACTGGTCCATCTGGCTTTAATTACCCTATTACCATGGTTGGAAAGCAACTCCAAAGCATTTGGACACGAAGTCCTATGGATCTTGATTCCTTCATTGACTGTAACAAAGCCAAAAACATCATCACCCGGAATAGGATTACAGCACTTAGCCAGGATATAATCCACTACATCCATATCCTCCCCTATCAAGAGCTGATCATGATCAGGGCCTTTTAAGTTTTTGATCTCTTTGGTAAAAGAAGATTCATCTTTCACCTTTTCTAAAGTTGGCTTACTTCTTTCCTTCTTCTGTTCTTTAAATTCTTTGAAGCTTTTGATGGAGGTTGCATCTATTACTCCTTTCCCTACTTTATAATAAAACTCATTGGGGGTTTTAGTTTCAAAATACGCCCTAAGCTGCTCTACAACTTCAGAGTTGAAATCCATTTTCATCTGACGTAATTTCCTTTGGACAATCTCCTTTCCATCAAGCATGGTGGACTTTTTGTCCTCTTTGAGCGCATCTTTGATTTTAGCCTTCGCTCTGGAAGTAACCACAGAGTTGAGCCAGTCTTCGGTGGGCTTTTGTTTGTTGGAGGTAAGGATTTCTACTTGATCTCCATTTTTGAGTTTATGGTTAATGGGAACAAGTTTTTGATTGACCTTAGCACCAATACATTTTGCTCCTACTTCTGTATGAATTTCAAAGGCAAAGTCCAAAGCTGTGGCCCCAAAAGGCAGTACTTTGAGTTCTCCTTTGGGGGTAAATACAAAAACCTCATCATGGAATAAGTTACCCCTGAAGTCATCCATAAATTCTATTGCTGAACCATCATTGGATTCCAAAAGAGATCTGACCTGCATGATCCACTTATCCAGGCCTGAACTGCTTTTTGCTTGAGCTGCTTCAATTTCCTTGTATTTCCAATGGGCTGCATAACCTCTTTCAGCAATATCATCCATTCTTAGAGTTCTTATCTGAACCTCTACCCATTGCCCGGTATTACTCATTACAGTGGTATGTAAAGATTCGTATCCATTAGCCCTAGGTGTACTGATCCAATCTCTTAATCTATCCGGATTTGGTCGGTAAAAATCTGTCACAATAGAATAGACTTGCCAAGAGTCTGCTTTTTCGTCCTCCAACTCACTGTCAATGATAATCCTGACTGCAAAAAGATCATACACTTCTTCAAAGGGAATATTCTGCTTTTTCATTTTATTGTAAATAGAAAAAACAGACTTGGGCCTTCCCTTCACAATGAATTCGAAACCCTGAGCATGTAACTCTTCTTCTATAGGGGCAATGAAAGCTTTAATGAATTTATTTCTGGATATCCGGGTCTCATTGATTTTTTCGACGATATAAGCATAAGTGTCCGAATCGGTGTATTTCAGGTAGAGATCTTCAAGTTCAGATTTTATTGCATATAGACCCAACCTGTGTGCAAGTGGAGCATAGAGGTACATGGTTTCAGAGGCAATTTTGAGTTGCTTGTGCCTCGGCATACTTTCCAATGTCCTCATATTGTTAAGCCTATCAGCCAACTTGATCAATATTACCCTGACATCATCAGAGAGTGTGAGCAGCATTTTTCTGAAATTCTCAGCCTGTTGAGAAGAACCATAATCAAAAACTCCCGAAATTTTGGTAAGCCCATCAATGATCTGTGCAACCTTGGGTCCAAAGTCTCTATCAATATCCTCAAGCTCCCAGTCAGTATCCTCCACCACATCATGTAATAATGCCGAGACAATACTGGTTGTACCCAGACCTATTTCTTCCACACAAACCAAAGCCACTTCCAGTGGATGATAAATATATGGTTCTCCAGACTTCCTACGCATTTCTGAATGTGCCTCATTAGCCACATTGAAAGCTTTTTTGATGATTTTCGCATCTCCCTCCTTGAGCATTGGTTTTGCCATTCGCAGCAATCTCCTATATCTCTTGAGAATTTCTTTTCTTTCTTCTTCTAAATCAACCTGAATCATATAATGGAGTAGTATTGCAAACCTTCAATCAAAATTAGAAGCTTAATTCAATTTTTTTTTCAACTTCTTAATGTTTTTTTTATTCACCTTTTGCAAGTTTGAAATTGATTATTACCTTTGCCCCACAATAATGCGGATGTGGCGAAATTGGTAGACGCACTAGACTTAGGATCTAGCGCCGTAAGGCATGGGGGTTCGAGTCCCTCTATCCGCACACATCTTAACCCTCAATCACAATTCCGATTTGAATCCGGCTTATGCGGAAATATCTGGGAAAAGAGATTGAGGGTTTTTAATTAACACATAACCAAAATCAAATTCCCTTGGAAATCTCTTTAGACAAACAATCAGCAAATCAAGCTTCAGTTAAAATTAAATTAAATGAAGCAGATTACCAACCAAAGGTTGAGGCGAAACTTAAAGATTATGCCAGAAAAGCAAATATCAAAGGTTTCAGACCAGGCAAGGCTCCTGTTTCCATGATAAAGAAAATGTACGGCACATCTGTTTTGGTAGATGAAATCAATGAGCTACTTTCTTCATCTTTAAACACTTACTTGAAAGAACAGACTTTCAAAATTCTTGGAGACCCACTTCCAATGATTGAAGATGCCGATGCTATTGATTGGAAGAACCAAAAGGAATTTGAATTCCAATATAAAATTGGTTTTGTTGAAAATATTGAATTCAAACTTGATGAGTCACTCAATGCAACTTCTTATAAAATAGAAATGAGTGACAGTGAAGTGGAAGAAGCCATTACCAACCTGAGAAGTCAATATGGCAAAATGACCAATCCAGAAGTAAGCGAGGAAAATGATTTTCTTTATGGCGACTTAAAATCTGAGGATGGAGAATTTGAAAAGACATTCAGTCTTCCGCTTTCTAAAGTAGAGAAAAAGTCTCTGAAAAAGTTTGTTGGTGTGAAAAAAGGAGATGTTATCGAGTTGGATCCATCTAAAGTCATCAAAGAAGAATTGGCTGAAACAGTGGGTGTAGAGGAAGATGAAATTGAAAAATTATCAGGAAAATTCACTTTCACTGTACAAAACATAAACAGAACAGAACTTGCTGACTTTGATCAGGAATTTTTCGACAAACTCTTCGGTCCAAACCAAGTTGAGTCCGAAGAGGCTATGAGAGAGAAGGTAAGAGAAATCATATCTGAAAATTACAACAAGGAAGCGATTGTTTACAGTGATGAGCAATTGAAAGATAAGCTTATAGATTCCGCAGAAATTGATCTACCTGAAGAATTCCTTAAAGAATGGTTGCTAAAAGCAAATGAAGGTAAAGTAACTGCCGAGCAGGTAGAAAAAGAATACCCTATTTACGCCAAGCAATTGAAATGGACATTGATTTCCAATAAAGTTGCACAAGACAATGAGATCAAACCTGAACACGAGGATGTGATTGAAAAAACCAAAGAAATGATCAGGGAACAGTTTGCTTCTTCTGGCATGGGTGCACAGATGGAAGACAGCATGGATATGTTTGTGGACAACTACTTACAAGGGAATGAAGGTCAGAATTACATGCAAATGATGACTTCAGTTCAAAACGATAAAGTTTTGGGATTTGTAAAAGAAAAAGCAAATGTGAAAGAAGAAAGTATCAGCGCTGATAAATTCAAGGAATTGGTGGAAAACTAATCCTGGTTCAAAACTGTTAACAAAAAGTCCTTCTTTTAGTAAGGGCTTTTTTTATTTTTGTACATTACTAAAAACGCAATTATGATCAACAGAGACGAATTCAGAAAATTCGCTGTACACAATAGAGGTATAAGCGGAAATGCATTTGACCAATACAATACGTTTGTAGAAAATATGACAAGGTCAGTGATCGAGGAAAGACCGACTAATTTCAGAGAAATTGATGTGTTTTCCAGGTTGATAATGGATAGGATTATTTTTCTGGGAACACAGGTAGATGACTTCATTGCCAACATCATCACCGCACAGCTTTTATTTCTGGAGTCCACAGATCCCAAAAAAGATGTTTTATTATATGTCAATAGCCCAGGAGGTTCAGTTACCGCCGGACTGGGAATATACGACACCATGCAGTACATTCAGCCTGAAGTAGCCACGATCTGTACAGGAATTGCTGCTTCCATGGGCGCAGTATTGCTTGCAGGTGGTGCAAAGGACAAAAGATCTGCACTGAAACATTCAAGGGTGATGATCCATCAACCATCTGGAGGGATGCAAGGCCAATCCAAAGACATGGAAATTTCTTTGAAATTGATCTTGTCTATGAAGCAGGAATTGTATCAAATATTAGCTGAACACTCCGGTAGAACATATGAAGAAATTGAGCGAGATTCAGATAGAGATTACTGGATGAAAGCTCCTGAGGCCAAAGAATACGGTCTCATTGATGAAGTATTAGTAAGAAAATAAAAAAACATGGCACAAATTACCTGTTCATTTTGCGGGAGAAATAAAAAAGATGTCGACCTTATGGTATCGGGCATTTCAGCCCATATCTGTAATTTCTGCATTGACCAAGCCTATCAGATTTTGGGGGAGGAAGAAAAAAACAAAAAACCTTCCAAGAACCTAAAGTTTAATCTTAAAAAACCAAAAGAGCTTACTGAATACCTCAGTGAATATGTAATTGGTCAATATGATGCAAAAAAGGTACTTAATGTAGCTGTTTACAATCATTACAAAAGACTTTCTCAAAAATCCTCAGAACAGGATGATATACGGATTGAAAAGTCCAATATCATCATGGTAGGAGATACTGGAACAGGAAAAACTTACCTTGCAAAAACGCTCGCAAGAATACTGGAAGTTCCTTTTTGTATAGCCGATGCTACTGTACTTACCGAGGCAGGGTATGTAGGTGAAGATGTGGAAAGTATCCTTACCAGGTTACTGCAAGCTGCAGATTACAACGTAGAAGCTGCTGAAAGAGGAATTGTCTATATCGATGAGATTGATAAAATTGCAAGAAAATCAGACAACCCTTCCATCACAAGAGATGTAAGTGGAGAAGGTGTACAGCAGGCTTTACTTAAGCTTTTGGAAGGCACCGTGGTTAATGTTCCTCCACAAGGTGGAAGAAAGCATCCTGACCAAAAAATGATTGCAGTGAATACTGAAAATATCCTTTTCATCTGCGGAGGTGCTTTTGATGGTATTGGCAGACACATTGCAAACAGACTCAATACGCAGCCATTAGGTTTTAGTAAGAAATCTGAAAATCAGCAAATCGATCGTGCCAACCTTTTACAATATGTCACCGCACAGGATCTCAAATCTTTTGGACTAATACCGGAATTAATAGGTAGACTTCCGGTGGTAACCCACTTAGATCCGTTGGATGCTGCTGCTTTGAAAAGCATCTTGACCGAGCCTAAGAATGCTTTGACCAAACAATACAAGAAGTTATTGGACATGGAAAATGTCAAACTGACTTTTGAAGAAAGCGGTATCGATTATATCGTTGAAAAAGCAATGGAGTACAATCTAGGAGCTAGAGGCTTAAGGTCAATTTGTGAAGCAATTATCACAGATGCGATGTACGAGCTCCCGTCAGATGATTCCATTACTGAATTGGTCATTGATCAAAAATATGCAAAAGAGCAATTTGAAAAGTCAAAATTCAAAAAATTGCAAGTAGCTTAAAAACAAAAAACGCATCCTCAGATGCGTTTTTTGTTTTATTACACTATCAGGCAGACCGTAAACCTCGCCATTAATAGTAATATTAATAAATTTTAAATGTTTCATGTTTCGATAAATATCGAAAGCGCTTCCCAGCCAACCGCTGTCGGTGGCCATCACCAATAAAAGGCCTGCTCAAATACATCATTACAGCCATATCTATCAACCTGAAAATGTATTGTCCAGGTGTTGATCTTTAGCTCTCACAGGTTCAAGCTCCAGAAACTGTTCCCAGAAAGACTCTTCCGGTAAGGCAGCTCTCAAGTAAAGTTTTTCCTTTTTAATTGGATGGACAAAAACCAGATGAAAAGCATGCAAGTTGATACTCGCATCTGCATTCGGCTTATGAAACCCATATTTAAGGTCCCCTCGAATAGGACATCCCATCGATGCCAATTGAACTCTTATCTGATGTGGACGGCCTGAAATTGGCCTTACTTCCAAGAGCCAATGATCGTTAAGTTTATCCAGCCTTTTGTAATTCAATTCCGCTTTTTGCGAATCAGGAACTTCTTTTTCATAGGCCGTAACAATATTTTTTTTCTCATCTTTTACCAGCCAATGCGTAAGTTTCCCCATCTCATCCTTAGGTCTTTTCTTTACTACTGCCCAATAGACTTTATGAATTTCCCTTTTCCGGAACAACTCCATCATCCTTTCAAGGCCTTTGGAGGTTCTGGCAAAAACCACCAGACCACTTACCGGTCTATCCAATCTGTGAACAGGATGTAAAAAAACCGCCCCGGGCTTATTATATTTATGTGCTATGTATTCCCTGCAATAATCTGTAAGGGTCTTATCCCCTGTTTTGTCTCCCTGTACAAGGACACCCGCTGCCTTATTTACAACTAATAAATGATTGTCTTCATAGACAACGGAAAATGCTTTTGCTTTCATTTCAATTCCTTATTTTGATACAAAGATATTTTATTAATTACAGACCTCGGGGTCTTATTTGATTTTTATGTTAAATTAAGCCAAGGCCTTAAATTCAGCCTATAGATTTTCCAATTCTTAAGCAATATATTTTAATGAATCTAAAAAAGACATATCGGGATACCGTTGGAATTCTCAAGAAGACAATTGGCTTTGTGGGACAAGATCAACCTATAGTTTATAGTGCAGCCATAGCATTTTTCACCTTATTTTCCCTCCCTGCAATTTTGGTAGTTATAGTTTCTATTGGCACCATATTTTTTGAAAAGACGGAAATCAAGGATGAAATCATCAGCCAAATAGAAGAAAATGTTGGTACAGAGGCAGCTGATCAGGTGGCAGAAGTATTAGACAATGTAATGAACTTACCAGACTCAACTCTTTACATCATCATTGCTGTATTGGTTATTTTCAAAAGTGCGACCATGATTTTTGGCATCCTTCAAAAAGCGCTGAACTCTATCTGGAAAGTAAAAATCAAAAAAGGAGTTAGTTTTTGGAAAATCGCCAAATACCGTTCTATACCCTTACTATTCGTCATCGGGATCGGCTTATTGCTGGTTTTGACCTTGTTTATTGACTTGCTTCAGTCTTATATTTCAAATGTGGCTTCAGGGATACTGCCTGAAACAGTCGAGACGGTTTTATTTAGCCTTATTAAGATGTCATTTAATTTCACTGTGGTGATGTTTTTTTTCACCATTGTTCACAAAACCTTACCAGATGTCATTATCCAATGGCAGGATGCTTTTGCAGGTGGAATTATAACCACCTTACTTTTTATGGTCGGATCAAGGGTGATTAACTTAATTATTTCAAACCTTGACCTTAATAATTATTATTCAGCAGCTGGTTCATTGGTTATCTTGTTGCTTTGGATTTTCTACAGTTCCTTAATTCTTTTTCTATGTGGAGAAATCACAAAAGCCTATGCCCTCCAGCGGGGACATGAGATAAAGCCAAAAGCAATCGCTTCTCTATACTCGTATAACACAGAAGAGGATGAAATTGAGTGAAAATTAAAATTCTGAAGTGAAGTGAAAGTCTATTTCAGGATAGTTGTCCTGGACCATTTGCAACCAAGACTTTGATTCAGCCATAAATACCAACTTACCATCTTTATCCTGTGCAATGTGCCTACTTTTAGAACGGACAAACTCATCAAGTTGCTTTTTATCTTTGCTGCTGATCCAGCAAGCTTTATATAAATTCATCGGAGCAAATTCCACGGAGGCATTGTATTCATTTTTCAACCTAAATTGGATTACTTCAAATTGCAATTGACCTACAGTTCCCACAACTTTTCTTGCCCCCATTTCATAGGTAAAATATTGGGCTACTCCCTCTTCCATAAGTTGTTTGAGGCCTTTTTCCAATTGCTTGGTCTTCATAGCGTCCTTGTTGATAACTTCTTTGAAGATTTCCGGAGAAAAAGAAGGAATCCCCTTAAAGGTCATGTCCTCCCCTTCTGTCAAGGTGTCTCCTATCTTGAGATTACCCGTGTCAAAAAGTCCCACTATATCTCCAGGAAATGCTTCATCCACCATTTCCCTATCCTGCGCCATAAATTGCGTAACGTTAGAAAATCGAAGGGGCTTTGGCCCTCTTACATGATTATATGGCTTATTTCTCTGGAATTTACCACTGCAAATCCTCAAAAAAGCAATTCTATTCCTATGATTAGGATCCATATTTGCATGGATTTTAAAAATAAAACCTGAAAACTTGGACTCCTCTGGCTTCACTTCTCTATCTTCGGTCTGACGGCTTTTTGGAGTAGGTGCTATTCTTATAAACGTATCAAGCATTTCATTCACTCCGAAATTATTCACAGCAGAACCGAAAAACACCGGAGCAACCTTACCCTCCAAATATTCTTTGGTGTCAAAATCAGTATACACCCCTTCTATCAATTCCACATCTTCCCTGAGCTGATTCGCATAACTGTTCCCAATAATTTCATCAAGCCTATTGTCATCTAGGTTTTCAAACTGTTCACGTGCATCGCTTAGTTTCCTTTGGCTCGGAGAAAATAAATTGAGTTTCTTATCATACAAATTATATACTCCTTTGAAGCTTTTGCCCATACCAATTGGCCAAGAGAGCGGACGTACTTGAATATTAAGTTTTTCTTCTACCTCATCCAGAAGTTCATATGGATCTCTTCCTTCCCTATCTAGCTTGTTAATAAAGCAGATCACAGGTGTATTCCGCATGCGGCAGACTTCCATTAGTTTTTCTGTCTGAATCTCCACACCCTTCACACAGTCTATCACCATGATTACTGAATCAACCGCAGTAAGCGTTCTATAGGTGTCTTCAGCAAAATCTTGGTGACCAGGAGTATCTAAAAGATTGATTTTTATTCCCTGATATTCAAAACCCATGACAGAAGTAGCAACAGAAATGCCTCTTTGCTTTTCTATTTCCATCCAGTCAGACTTGGTTGCGGTATCAATCTTATTTGACTTTACAGCACCTGCGGTTTGAATAGCTCCACCAAAAAGCAGTAGTTTTTCAGTCAACGTGGTTTTTCCGGCATCCGGGTGGGCAATGATGGCGAAAGTTCTTCTTTTTTGTATTTCTTTGGTCAAACTCATGTCTTTCCTTTATCAGTCGATTTTCAGTCTGCAAAGGTAATCCATTAATTTAAAGGTTGGAAGGACGGCGAATTTAAATTGTATAACAAGCAAAGATGGAATCTATGATTCCTACTGTATCAAAAAATCTTCTCTTTTAAAGCCTGAGATGCCTTCCTTACTCCCATGAAGTACAATTCTAAATGTGGTGCCAATTCCTGGTTCTGAGCTTTTGACGTAAATTTTACCTTTATGATAACCTTCTATAATTCTTTTGGCTAAAGTAAGACCTAGGCCCCAACCGCGCCGTCTTGTGGTGAAACCAGGATTAAACACCCTTTTATAGAAACTTCTCTCCATTCCTTTACCAGTATCGGTAATGTCGACAAATACAAATTTCTCACTTTCCTTAATGATGTCTATTGAAATCACACCCTGACCTTTCATCGCGTCAACAGCATTTTTACAAATATTTTCTACGACCCATTCAAAGAGTGGCTTATTCAACATTGCCTCGATATCATTGGAGTAACCATTAACTTTCATCTCTACTTTGGAAGAGATTCTTGGTCTCAAATAATTGATAGCCTCGTCTACGACAGAGAAAACATTTTCAGGTTGAATAGAAGGTGTGCTGCCAATGGAACTGAACCGCTCAGTGACCATCCTTAATTTGACAACATCTTTATCCATTTCCTGAATGACCTCTTTATTCTCTTCCCATACAGGGGAGTTTCGTAAGTAATCAATCCAAGCCATCAAGGAAGCAATAGGCGTCCCTAGCTGGTGGGCAGTTTCTTTGGTAAGTCCTGCCCAAACTCGGTTTTGCTCAGCTACTTTTGATTGGTTAAACACTGCGTAGGCAAGCACCCCAAAAACCAAAATTACCGAAAGCTGGATATATGGATAATATTTAAGAGAGGTCAAAAGCTCTGAATTTCTATAAAAAACCAATGCATCTTCAGTAACAATCGGCTCATACTCTGCTTTCATTTTCTCTAACTCTTTCTGCAGCGTTTTTTGTTTATCTTCTTCCGAAGACCTCCTCTTGATATTTATGTTTCTATAATCAACTACATTTTCATCTGAATCCACCACAATCACAGGAATTGAAGTGTTTTGTTGAATGATCTCTTGATTGATAAATGTAAGGTTATCCGCATTCAAAGAGGCATACTCAAGTGCTCTTGCTAAAAGCTCAATTTGTCTTTTTTCACGATTTTTCAATTCTTCCACCAAGATATTGGTATAATAAATAGACCCAAAACTGATAATTATGGAGCAAATGAAAATGAGCCACTTGATTTTGTTCTTATTGGTGTATAAATCTAAAGTTGCGATATCCTGAAGTCTGTTCTTCATCAAAGGGGTGTTGGGAAAATACTATTATAGACAACTCAATTTATCGATAGATATTATCAATCTGACAATATTACCTTATAAAACGTTGCGGTCTCATATTTGTGTAGATGAGTTGAAATCAAAAATATAAATATTATGAGCACAAACGACATAGGTTTAAAAATAAAAGACAGCAAATTATTGGTAGAAAAACTCAATAGCCTTCTGGCCAATTATGAGATTTATTATCAAAACTTGAGGAATTTCCATTGGAATGTAACCGGACCGAACTTCTTTGAACTTCATGCTAAATTTGAAGAGCTGTATAATACAGCTAATTTAGGTATTGACGAAACTGCCGAAAGGATATTGACCCTTGGCGCAAGACCATTCTCTTCTTTTGATGAATATATCCAACATGCCGAAATCAAAGAAGCCAAAGAGGTGACTGACGGCAAAAAAATGGTGGAAATCATACGCGACAATCTCAATACCCTTCTGAAACTTGAAAGGACTGCTCTCGAAATAGCAGACGAACACGGAGACGAGGGTACTGTTTCATTGATGAGCGAATACATTACAGCAAAAGAGAAAACAGTCTGGATGCTTTCTGCTTATTTAAAATAAAGTAATGATTTACGCTTAAATAAAAAAGGCCGGGTTTACCTCCCAGCCTTTTTTTATGATTTCTAAAGTGTGTTTTTTTCCAATTATACATTTACATGTCTTTCGGCATGATAGGAAGACCTGACCAAAGGCCCTGATTCCACATATTTCAAACCTCTTTTTAATCCTTCCTCTCTATAATGATCAAATATCTCCGGGTGAATAAATTCAGCCACTTCAATATGCATTTTGGTAGGCTGAAGGTACTGTCCAAGTGTCAGTATATCACAGCCATGAACGACTAAATCATCCATTGCCTTATAAACCTCCTCTTTTTTCTCACCCAAACCAAGCATTATACCTGTTTTGGTTCTTTTCCCATATTCTTTAGTCAACTTGATTTGTTCTAGGGATCTGTTGTATTTGGCCTGAGGCCTTACTCTTCTATAAAGAGACTCAACTGTCTCCATATTATGGGAAACAACTTCCTGACCGCCACTGATCATTTTATATAAGGCGTCCCAGTTTGACTTAACATCAGGAATCAAAGTTTCTATGGTAGTTTCGGGAGATAATTTTTTGGTTTCAATTACTGTCTGATACCATATTTCTGCACCCCGATCTTTGAGTTCATCCCTATTCACCGAAGTAAGTACAGCATGTTTAACTCCCATTAATTTGATGGCTTCTGCTACTCTTCGAGGCTCATCCGTATCATACTCTGGGGGTCTCCCAGTAGCTACAGCACAAAATGAGCAAGATCTAGTGCATACATTTCCCAATATCATAAAAGTTGCTGTTCCTGCTCCCCAGCATTCTCCCATATTGGGACAATTACCACTTTCACAGATGGTATGGAGTTTATGTTCATCAACTAACTTTCTGACTTTTGCATACTCTTTTCCTACAGGCAACTTCACCCTCAACCAATTAGGTTTCTTTCTTTTCGTTGCCTCTTCAGATATTACTGGAAGTTCGATCATTCTATTTGTGATTTTACTTTGCAAAACTACTCCCAAAGATTGATTTTACCCAATTGGAAGCTCATTTCCTGAAGCCATAGAAGAAAGTAAAATAAACAGATTGAAAAATCTGTCTGTTCTCAACTGTAGGCATCAGAGGAATTTCCCTTGTAAAACCTTCCAATTGATATCCTAGTTCCAATCCTGTTACATTTGATTTGAATGCACCGAATTCAAAGTTTACTGCAGCTTTAGCATTTGCTCCAGCAGCAACCTCAGATCTACTAATCCCTTCAAATATACGGCCTGGCCCCAGGATACTTAAAGGACTTTGGTGAACTGCAGGATTGAACTGCTCCCTGACTGTTTCAACGCGGCTGACCGAATATTCTATGAAATATGGGGCAATGATACCTAAAGTTGGGCCAACTGCTCCCAAGACAGAAACCTGAACACCTTGTTGGGGTGCTTTTTTAAACAATATAAGCTCTCTGCCATAATATGGTCTTATGGAATAAAGGTAGTTTGACTTACCAAAAATGTAAGAATTCCCTAGTACGGTATTATACCTTACTTCTTTTGGGTTTTTGACATTAGCCAAGTCCAAACCAAAAAACTGGAAGTTCATTTCATCTATTCTCATCCCATATTTAAATGAAAAACCACCGATCAAACCACCATTGGTGTTCTTATTGACACCTACCAGAATTTCAGTGTCATATTCATAGTCTCCTGAATCTGACCTTTGTCCTAGAACTACTCCGGAAACCAGGAAAAAAAATAAGACTGCTGTATATTTAATACCCTTCATAATATGTCGCTTGGGAAATTAACGCTAATTTCGTTTGTAAGTTATAGAACCAAAAATAAAAATAAGAGTTTATGGCAACTATCAAAAGTTCCTATTCTGGAAATCTACGGACTGAAATGACCCACATCCAATCCGGAAGAAATGTGATCACGGACGCTCCTCTTGATAATAATGGGAAAGGAGAAGCCTTTTCCCCAACAGACCTCGTTGCAGCTGCATTAGGAAGCTGTATGGTTACCATAATGGGTATAGTAGGAAATAGAGATGGAGAAAAACTCGAAGGTTTATCCTGGGAAATCACCAAAATAATGCAATCCAACCCCAGGAAAATCAGCGAAATAATAATAACCTTCCATTGGGAAAATCCATCAAAAGATAAAAATACACTTCAAAAGTTAAAAAATGCTGCATTGACTTGTCCTGTTGCCCTGAGTCTTGATCCAGCAATCAAACAAACAATTACCTTTAATTTTTAAACTGAAATTATTTCATAGATTTTGTAGCATATTCAAGGAGTCTTACGTCTAGTATTCAATAAATTGTAAAAAGTAAGTCCTCATCTTTGGAACAACACCTGATAAAGGAAGCAAAAAAAGGAGACCAAAAGTCTCTGGAAATGCTCTATAAGCATTTCTATGGCTATGCCATGAGCGTAGCCTTGCGCTATTCCAATGGAAGAGACGAAGCCTGCGAAATAGTGAATGACAGTTTTATGAAGGTTTTTGACAAGCTGCCTCAATACAGTGAAGCCAACTCGTTTAAAGGATGGTTTAGAAGAATACTTGTCAATACTTCTATAGACTATTATAGAAAAAATGTCAAACACTTTTCTGCCATGGACATAGAAAAGGTAGATACAGAGAGCTATGAACCCGAAATCATCAGTCAATTATCAAAAGAAGATATCCTCACCATACTAAGATCGCTTCCTGAAATGCTAAGGATTGTTTTCAATATGTATGAAATAGAAGGTTATTCACACAATGAAATTGCTGAACAATGTGGAATCCCTGCAAGTACTTCCAGAACATATTTAGCTAGGGCTAAGCAAAAATTAAGAGAGAAGGTTACAGCAATAAATCAAATCAGAAATGAAGGAGCAGTTCGATAAAAAACTAGCGGATAAGGTAAAAGCCTCCTTTGATAATCACCAAGAGGCTTATGACCCCAACGAGTGGAATAAGCTGGCTAAGGCATATTTTGCAAAGCCGAAAGGAACAGTTATGCCTTCTTGGGTCTATTGGGCTGCGTCCATCACTGCAATAGCTTTGATAGCAACTTTCTTTTTACTTAATCCAAACGATGAAAGAACCGAATATTTAGGTGATAATAAAGTTGAAAAAATTTACGAAGATTCTACTTCGATGAGTGAATCCGAAGTACTTGACAAAACCACTCAAAAACCTTTTGACACCACTCAAAAATCTTTTGACGAAGACAACAGCTTGACCTTTGAACAAAGTCAAGGAAAGACTCCATCTAAAGTTCAATCAGAAATACAAGAACCAACTCAAGCTTTGATGAAATCACCCGAAACAATCAAACAAACAGATGTTCGTCAAACCTTCGAAAAAGATAAAGTGATTGCAAATACCAACGAAACTGAAAAGTCAGAGGTGAAATCCATGGAGGAAGAAAAATCCACCTCTCCCATGGATAAAACAATAGCCTCCTCACTCAAAGAAGAGGAAGAAAATAAAGCATTAGCGACAATCGAAAAATGGTTATCTGATGGTGCAGAAAAAAAGACAGAAGTTGAGGTAGAAGAAAAAATGGAACCCCTTAAACTTGGCGTTTATCTGATGCCACAATCCACAACAAGTTCTACTCAGGCGATAAGCTTGGGAGCAGGAATCATAACGGAACTGCCTGTGTCAAAAAAATTCAAAATTGATCTAGGACTCGCCTATGCCCAACAAAATATTGTCCCGGGCACAAATATTAACTCCAATGTTATGGTAGCACAATCTTTGTCTATGACCGATAGATCTGCCATGATGTCAAGCAATTTCATTACCGCTACCAATGAACTCAGCTTCGGACAGCTTGAAGTACCATTCAACCTGAAATACAAGGTTTTTGAAAACGAAAAATCAGATATTTATCTGATATCAGGTGTATCCAACATGTTCTACCTGAATCAAAGAAATACGGTCACCTATAATGCTGTAAGCTTGGCAAGTTCAGGATTTGCGGGATCAACAGCAGCACTGACTACCCTTTCTGAAACATTTACACCTGAATCCCAAAGTAATTCAAGCAATGTCGGTATAGGACAGCTGCTCAACCTTAGCTTTGGTTATGAACAAAACCTAAGTAACGGAACATTTCTATCCATAGAACCCTTCTACAAGCTCTCGCTAGGAAACCAGACTTTTATCAATCAACAATTTTCAATCGGCGGGCTCAATCTTAGGATGAACTTCCAACTCAAGGATAAAAAATAATCCCCATGAATAAATATTTTATAATTCTGCTTTTGACAATATCAATTTCTTGTTCACAAGAAGATAATGAAATTCTCAATGAAGATATGCAAAGAGATGACCGTAACCTTCAGGAATTCTTTGCTCAAAACAGCATAAATCCAAATGAGACCTCGTTAGGTATTTTTTATGAAAAAATAGAATCTAATGATCTCGGGAATCAAATTGTGTCTGGTGATATTTTAGGGATATATTATGAAATAAGTACGCTAGAAGGCCGGTTGATTGATAGCTATCTGGATGAAAGCAGATCGCCACGATTATTTTATCATGGAGAAGGTGGTACCATTCCTAGAGCAATCAACTTTGTCTCATCATTCGCAAAAGAAGGAGAGACGCTCATACTTTACGCCCCATCTTATTTGGGGTATGGCGATTATAACTTTCAGCAACTGATACAGCCTGAAGACAATTTGAAAATACAGATCAAATTCAAAAAAATATTCAATGAATTGGAAATACAGGAAATTGAAGATCAAAACATTCTTGACTATATAGCATCGAATAATCTTCAAGGATTTGAAAAATCAGATTCAGGGCTATATCTAAGAAAAATCAGAGAAGGCGAAACTAATGGGCAAAAAGCTGAGGAAGGAAATATTGTTAGAATTACATACAGTATTAGTCACTTAGATGAAGCACAACCAGTCGCACAAGTTAATTCCGAATCAAATGCTTTTCAGGTTACAATAGGTAGCGATACCAATGTCCCATTCATTGAAGAAGTTTTGAAAGACCTTTCAAAGGATGCCGAATTAAGGGCAATAGTGCCATCTTACTTAGCTTTTGGAGCTACTACGCAGGTTTTTCCTTTTGAAATTAGGAGGGACTTGATCCAAAGCGGAAGGCTAAGCCAAACTGTGAGACCTTTTGAACCCCTAATATTTCAGGCTAAAGTAATAGAGATAAGGTGAGGCCCTTTTCTTTTGTCTTTGTTTCTTGTTTTGGTTTATCCCTTTCTTTTAGCCAATTTTGATGTGAATAAACCCAAATAAACATGAGTTACCTTTTTGAAAGTTTTGTTGGTTGGCGTTCATATTGCCAAGAAAAAAATATCAAATTATACGAATCTGTAATTGAGTACGAAATTACTCAAAAGGGAAAAACAGAGGAAAGTATATGGGCCAATCTTCAAAAAGCCTATTCAGTAATGAAGGAGGCGGTAGAAACTGGCCTCAAGGAGGACATGACCTCTCGAAGTGGGATGATCAACAATGGGGCAAAAAAGGTTTACAATCATAATATTACCGTATTATCTCCGGAGTTTCAAAAACTCATCTCAAGGGCACTGGCTGCCAAAGAAGTGAACTCATGCATGGGCCGCGTAGTAGCAGCACCTACGGCAGGAGCATCTGGAATTCTACCAGGAACACTATACACACTTCAGGAAATCCACAACCTTTCAGATAAAAAAATATTAGAAGGCTTGTTGATAGGTGCAGGAATCGCCTTGATTATTGAACAAAAAGCAAGTTTAGCAGGTGCTGTTGGTGGTTGCCAAGCAGAAACAGGTTCTGCAGCGGCAATGGCAGCAGGTGCAATTGTATACTGCCTGGAAGGGAATATTGAACAGATATTTAATGCCGTTGCCATAACCATACAATGTATGTTAGGTTTGGTTTGTGATCCAGTGGCAGGTTTGGTAGAAATTCCTTGCGTTGTCAGAAATGCAAGTGCTGCAGCCATAGCAAACAGTTCGGCTCAAATTGCTTTGGCCAACGTCAGTGCTGTAATTCCAGTTGATGAGTGTGTAGATGCGATGGGTGAGATCGGTGCCAATATGGAGACAAAATACAAAGAAACTGCCTTAGGTGGACTTGCAGCTACAATAACAGGACAAGAAATCTCAAAAAGAGTTTTGATTCAAGATATAGAAATCCTTCCTGATGAGGATTTACCCGAATAACTCTTGGAATAAAGGTATAGCCATTATCCAATTTATGGAAGAACCCATAATGATTGCCCAAACCAAGCCACTGACAAACATATAAGTAAGAATCCGATTTCTTTTGACATTAAATGCTACCATGATAATGGTCCCACCAATTGGTGTCAAAAATATAGGGGTGGCTATAGCAATTCCTATCACTCCAAATTTTTGCCAAATTTTTACAATTCTGCGTTTCTGTTTTGTGAACCTTTTTTTATTGACACTAAGGGTCCAATGTGACTTAAACCAATTCCCTAAGTACGTTACAAATAGAACTGATACCATCATACCACTCAGCGTTACAAAAACGATTTCAAACAATCCAAAACCGGCAGCTGCACCAAGTATCGGTCCAGCTACAAACTTGAATAGGCAGGTGAAGAAAATTGCAAAAAATTTAAATAAATATTCCATTAAACTAGGGTGTATATATAGACTAAGTAAACAATCAATAAAACAAGGCCTTCCCACCTACTTATCCTTCTCTTTGTCCTAAGTAATGGAAACAACAGTAATGTAAATCCAATCATCCATATAAAATCTACTTTAATAAATGCTTCACTCACTACTATGGGGCTAATTACTGATGTAATGCCAATAATGGCTAAAACATTCATGATATTACTTCCAAGAATATTGCCTATTGCGATATCAGTTTTTTTATTCCATGCAGCTATCAATGAGGTAGCAAGCTCAGGAAGACTTGTCCCTATCGCAATCACAGTAATGCCTATTACCCTCTGACTGATTCCGAATTTTTCTGAGATAACCACCGCACTATCTACAAACAAATCAGATCCAAAATAAAGACCTACAATCCCTACAATTAGAAAAAATACGGATTTTATTATCTGTGTTTTTTTCAAAACACCACTTTCTCCCAAATCAGTATCTACTCTTGCTATTTTTCTAAAAAAATAATAATTAAGCACGAATAGAAGAAATATAAAGATCCCACCTTCAAATCTGGATAACATTCCATTGAATGCAAAAATAAAAAAAAGAAGAGACGTAAGTAGGGTGAATAGGTAATCTAGTTTTAAAATAGATTTGTGAATGGCTATAGGATACAATATAGCACTGATGCCTAGAACTAGTGAAATATTGGAAATATTGGATCCTATTACATTCCCTAAGGCTATATCGCTATTCCCTTTTAAGGCTGCATTTACACTCACCAGTAATTCTGGTGCTGATGTTCCAAAAGCTACTATAGTCAAACCAATGAGTCCTTGGCTAAGTCCAAAAAATGAAGCAAGATCAGAAGCCCCATCTACAAGGAATTTGCCTCCTGCCAACAGTATTAACAGCCCTAAAAACAAAAGAAAGTAAACCATCTAATTATAGCTTGGGGCCAAAAGCTAGATCACCGGCATCTCCTAATCCAGGAACTATGTATGACTTTTCATTCAGCGCCCTGTCAATGGCTCCGATCCAGAATTTATGATCAAGACCAAGATTTTTGGAAATATGATCAATACCTTCTGGAGCTGCTATAGCACCAACAACATGAAGCATTTTCGGCTTCCCAATCTTCAATAAGTTTTCGACAGTACTTATGATTGACTTCCCTGTAGCCAACATTGGATCAATCAAAATGACTTCTCTATCGGTTAAATCAGGGGTAGCTTGATATAAAAAATCTATAGAAATATTTTTTCCTGCTTCTTTCCTGTAAGCCCCTACAAAACCACAGTCCGCTCTATCAAAAACATTCAAAAAGCCCTGAAAAAATGGCATTGCAGCCCTCATGACACAAATAAGTAAGGGTTGCTCTTGTAATATTTTCCCCGTGGTCTTTTCAATGGGAGTC
Source organism: Mongoliibacter sp. (assembly GCF_007692705.1). GTDB lineage: Bacteria > Bacteroidota > Bacteroidia > Cytophagales > Cyclobacteriaceae > Mongoliibacter. The sequence goes on along the minus strand of NZ_REBN01000144.1, from coordinate 23,717 downwards.
TGTATACCTATAGATTGATAGGAAAGGTCCTTAGACAATTCGTATGCTAGGATCGTTCCAATCCTTTCAAGATTATTCCTAAATCTTGATCTGTCTTTTTGAATCTCTATATCCCTTAACTCTGTAAGGTATTGAAGAACAATGTTATCGTGATCACTTAATACAAACATATTTCATTGATTTTATAGGTATGTTCATTCTGTTCGGCTAAGGTATCACCTACTTGGAGAAATAAAATTGCATAAAAAAAGCCTAACCAAAATGGTTAGGCTTAATATTTATATCAATGAATATTATTTCACTTCAAAACTTGTTCTTCTAGCAAGTTGTCTAGCATCTGCAGATCTCTTATCTACACTAGTATCCTCACCGAATCCTTTGTAAGAAAGTCTTCCACCTTCAATACCTGCAGCAACAAGAAGATCGTAAACAGCTTTCGCTCTTCTTTCAGATAACTTCATGTTGTAATCTTCTGGACCAATTTCGTCAGCATATCCTTTGATTTCAAGGTTTACACCTGGATTTCTTTTAAGGAAGTTAGCAACATAATTAACAGATGATGAAGAGTATCCAAGTGGCTTAGAGCTATCGAATGCAAAGTAAACATTTACATAACCTTCGTTAATTGCTTTCTTGAAGAAATCAACTTCTTCTACTTCTTCGATTGGACATCCGTCGTTAGACGCAGGACCTGGAGCGAATGGACACTTGTCCAAGTGATCAGGAATACCGTCTCCGTCAGAATCAAGAGTTCTACCAAAAGAATCTACTCTTGCACCAGCTGGAGTATTTGGCTCCTTATCAAGATAATCTGGAATACCATCTCCATCAGAATCCTTCAACATATCTTTAATTTCGCCAACTTGCTGAGCAAGCTCTTCTTTGGTAGCATACTTATCTGCAGCTATATACCAATCAGCATGCTGACCTTTGCTGCCTAAGTAAATATTCAATCCAATAGTACCTGTCCACCAAGTAGCGTTAGCTCCGAAGAAACCATTGTTGGTTGCAGCAGGAACATTAGGGTTGCTAGCGCTTGGAGGCATTGTGCTAGGAAGTATAGCAGAAGCACCGTCAAATGTAATGGTTTGACGACCATTCAAAATTGTACTGATATCACCTACCAATGCAACTCTTTCAGAAAGCTTCACTTGACCAGTTAGACCCGCAATAATGTTGTAAACATTATCATCGAAATCATTGAACGCATTTTCCTGTGGTCTTACTTGACCAAAACCAGCTCCTAAGTGACCAAGTAAACTTACGTTTCTTGAGAAAGTTTCCCAATTCATGATTCTACCCAAATTGGCTACACCTTGAAGGTTTACCCTGTGGTAGTTTGTTGAGAAGGAAGGACTGTTGCCACTTGCTTCACTGAATGAACCGAAACCGAAATCCAGTTTCGCACCAAATTTTTCATTGAACATATATCTCACCCCAAGGTCAGCATGTCCAATATTCAAGGTTGGAGACAAGAAACCTGGAGTTAACGGAGCCATTGGTTTATTGAATCCACCACCAAATTCGACAGACCATCTGTTGAAGTCGTCGTCCTGGGCATTGACTCCGAAAGCCAAAGCACCAGCCATAATTGTTGATAGTAGTAATTTTTTCATAATAAAAAATTTTTTCAAATTTTGAGTGTTTAATTGATTTGACTGCAAATTTATAAACTTTTAACTTATCACAAATGTATATTAATATTTTAAAACTTTAAACTTTCTGAAAAATCTTTTCAAATTTCCAGTAGTAATACTATAATTTTAATACCACACAAACTATGCCATTAACCGATATTTTAAGTGATATTTTAGAAATACAAAGCACTTCAGGAGATGAGTCTCCTATGCGAGCATATTTATTCAATTTAATCCAACAACGTAGCAAATTTTGGAATGTTCAGCCTGAAGTATTCTCAGGAAGGCAAGTGCATGATTGTCTGTTACTTAAATTCGGAGAACCCAGAGGTGCGGTATTCGCGCACATGGACACAATAGGTTTTATGTCAAGGTACCAAAACCAGCTGGTTGCCATTGGCGGTCCCGAAATTGAAGAAGGTACAACTATTATTGGAAAAGATGAATTAGGACCTATCAGGTGCAAAATTTCCGAAAGCAACGGACAACTTTTTCACAATTTCCCCAGGCAAGTGGTGCCAGGAACGAGGTTTTCATTCGAACAGCAAATAAGAATCAATGAAAACTTCATTCAAGCTGCCTACCTTGACAATAGACTCGGCATATATAACGCAATCAAACTGTGTGAGACTATTCAAGATGGCTGGATTGTGTTCACAACATATGAAGAACATGGAGGGGGCAGCATGCCTGCAATACTAAATTTCATCCAACAAAAATCACCAATTTCTTTTGGACTAATCTCCGATATCACTTGGGTTACTGATGGGGTAACTCATGATAATGGAGTTGTGATTTCAGTTAGGGATAAGCACATTCCGAGAAAATCCTTTTTGGATGAAATAATAAAACTTGCTTCAGAAAGCAACATTCCATATCAACTCGAAATAGAAGATTCTGGCAGCAGTGACGGCAGAGAAATCCAATTTTCACCTTACTTTATTGATTGGTGTTTTATAGGTGCTCCGGAAGACAATGTACATAGTCCAAATGAGAAAGTTTCCTGGGCTGACTTGAATGCTATGATTGAAATGTATAAGTATTTGATGCACCATCTATAAGTATTAGCAAAAATAAGAGGGTCACAGTAATCATTTTTTATATATTTGTGATTGCTCCTTAAGGAGTTTTTTTATTTGCAGATGATAGAGATTAAGGATAAAAAGTTTATCCCTTTCATTGATTCCTCCCAGCTGGATGAAAGAATAAGGGAAATGGGTAAAGAGATTTCGGAAAATTTTAATGGGAAAGAGCCTATTATAATTGGAGTATTGAACGGTGCGTTCATGTTTTTATCTGACCTTTCAAAAGCAATTTCAGTATCTGCAGAGGTTTCATTCATAAAGATTTCCTCCTATCAAGGTGAATCCTCGACTGGAAAAGTCAAACAACTTTTCGGACTTGAAAAGGACATTGAAGGAAGAGAAGTGATTATAGTAGAAGATATTGTAGACACAGGTCTAAGCATGTCTTATTTATTGGAGACTATAAGTGAAAAAAAGCCAAAAAATATAACTATTGTCACATTACTACATAAACCAGAAGCTTTGATAAAGGATATCAAAATAGACTACATTGGTTTCAGCATCCCAAATAAGTTTGTAGTTGGGTATGGTTTAGACTACGATGGACTTGGAAGGAATCTGGCAGAAATTTATCAACTTAAAACGGACTAAAACTAAAACCTATAAAATGCTCAATATCGTTTTATTTGGCCCTCCGGGAGCCGGAAAGGGAACCCAAAGTGAAAAAATAATCACTAAATATAATCTCACTCATTTATCTACCGGTGACCTTTTCAGGAAACACCTGGGAGAGGGAACTGAATTGGGATTACTTGCCCGAAAGTATATGGACGAAGGTAGACTGGTTCCAGATGAGGTGGTAATTGGAATGGTTGGAGATAAAATAAAAAATACTCCAGATACCAAAGGGTTCATTTTTGACGGATTCCCCAGAACTGTAGCACAAGCACAGGCATTGGATCACCTGATGGAAGAACACAATATGGAAATTTCCGGTATGATCGCTTTGGAAGTAGAAGAAAAAGTACTTAAGCAGCGAATCAGAGAAAGAGGAAAAACTTCAGGCAGGGCTGACGATCAGGATGATATAAAGATACAAACAAGGATTGATGTTTATTTGGAAGAAACATTACCGGTAGCTGAATATTATAAAGCACAGGGAAAATTGACAAAAGTAGAAGGAGTTGGAACCATAGACGGAATATTTGGAGATATCTCAAATGTGATTGACAAGTACTAATACTTAAAATATCATTACCTTTGTCAAAATTACAGTTGGCTAAGCTTCAGAGCTTAGCCATTTTTATTAGTTAAAAAATAGAACGTGGCGGATTCCAACTTTATAGATTATGTGAAATTCTGTTCCAGGTCCGGCGCGGGCGGACCAGGTTCAGTCCATTTCAGAAGAGAAAAACACGTACCAAAAGGCGGCCCTGATGGAGGTGATGGTGGCAGAGGTGGTCACATTATACTTCGAGGCAATGCTCAGCACTGGACCTTACTCCACCTTAAGTATAAAAAGCATGTCATCGCAGAAGAGGGAAAAGGAGGCGAAGGAGGTAGAAGAAAAGGAAGAGATGGTAACGACATCATACTGGAAGTACCCCTAGGTACGATAGCAAAAGATGCTGAAACCATGGAACTTCGTCATGAAATTACCGAGGATGGTCAAGAAGTAATTCTCACCTCAGGAGGTAGAGGTGGGTTAGGCAATGACCATTTCAAGACTTCCACCAATCAAGCGCCGCATTATGCCCAACCTGGTGAGCCAGGAATAGAAGAGTGGATTATACTGGAATTGAAATTACTTGCAGATGTCGGGCTGGTTGGTTTTCCAAATGCAGGTAAATCCACTTTGCTTTCCAGTATTTCAGCAGCTAAGCCTGAAATCGGAGATTACCCATTCACAACCCTTGTCCCAAATTTAGGAGTGATCCCCTATAGAGACGACAGGTCTTTTGTAATGGCTGATATTCCTGGAATTATTGAGGGAGCATCGGAAGGTAGGGGATTGGGTCTGCGGTTTTTAAGGCACATTGAACGAAATTCCATTTTACTGTTCATGATACCCGCAGATGCAGATAGCATAACAGACCAGTACAATATTCTATTAGGTGAATTAAAAAAATACAACCCGGAGCTACTTGATAAGAAGAGGCTTTTGGCAATTACAAAAGCCGACATGTTGGACCAAGAACTTATGGAACAAATGCAAGCAGAAATCCCCTCCGAATTACCTTCTCTATTTATTTCATCCGTCACTCAGTATAACTTAGAAAAGTTAAAAGATATGCTTTGGCAGGCAATTACAAGTGAATAAGTGCCAGTTTGTCAGTTTACTTTCTATGGCAAATAAATTGATAAGTAATTTAAAGAGTAAAAAACCGAATAAAATGCAGGAAAAAGAAACTATCAAAGAGGAGCAGTCTACTTCAAGCGAAGTGAAGCAAGGTCAAGATACTGATCTTAATCAACCTTCAGAAAATATAGATAATGAATCATCCTCAGAGACCATTGAAATATCTCCTGAAGAGAAATTAAAACAAGAAGTGCAGGAATTAAAAGACAAATATTTGAGGCTCTATTCTGAGTTTGAAAACTATAGGAGAAGAACCGCAAAAGAAAAACTGGACCTGATCAAAACTGCTTCTGAGGACTTAATAAAGGAAATACTTCCTGTAATTGACGATTTTGAAAGATCTTTTAAAGCAAGTCAGGTAATAAGTGAGGCAGATAAAGTTAGGGAGGGCAATCAACTTGTATTTCAAAAACTACTCAAAGTTTTGGAAGGAAAAGGAGTAAAGGTGATGTCTGACCTAGTTGGTAATAATTTTGATTCCGAAACACAGGAAGCAATTACCCAAATACCAGCGCCTAACGAAGAATTGAAGGGTAAGGTAATAGATGTTGTAGAAAATGGTTATACTCTAGGTGACAAAGTGGTACGTTACGCTAAGGTAGTCATAGGAGCATAATAAGAAATCATGGCAAAGAGAGATTATTACGAAATATTGGGAGTATCTAAAAGTGCAAGCCCTGAGGAAATCAAAAAGGCCTACAGAAAGCTTGCTATTAAATATCATCCTGACAAAAACCCTGACAATCCAGAAGCGGAAGATAAATTTAAAGAAGCTGCTGAAGCTTACGAAGTTCTGAGTAATCCTGAGAAAAAGCAACGCTATGATCAGTTTGGTCATCAAGGACTTGGCGGTAATGGTGGATATGGCGGAGGCGGAATGAATATGGATGACATATTCTCCCAATTCGGAGATATCTTCGGGGGAAGTGGCTTCGAATCCTTCTTTGGAGGAGGTAGAGGTGGTAGAAGAACCAAAAAAGGCACCAACCTAAGGGTCAAACTTAAACTAAATCTAAAGGAAATAGCCAACGGTGTTGAGAAAAAAATCAAAGTTAAAAGACAAATTTTAGCAGATGGTGTAACTTTCAAAACATGTAGCACTTGCCAGGGTTCTGGACAAGTCAAAAAAATAGTGAATACCATGCTTGGGCAGATGGTCTCTGCAAGTACTTGCCCAGCGTGTGGAGGCAACGGTCAGATTATCGATAAAAAACCAGCGGAGGCTGACCCAAGAGGGTTAATCATTAAAGAAGAAGTAATTTCCATTAACATTCCGGGCGGTGTTGCCGACGGTATGCAATTGAGCATGTCAGGAAAAGGAAATGAAACTGCTGGTGGTATACCAGGCGACCTTCTCATCGTGATCGAAGAAATTGAAGATAATACTCTTCAAAGAGATGGAAACAATGTCGTATTTGATCTCTATGTAAACTTCATAGATGCTGCACTAGGTGCTTCCATAGAAGTGCCTACCATTGATGGTAAAGTAAAAATCAAACTTGAACCTGGAACTCAGAGCGGTAAAATTCTAAGACTAAAAGGCAAAGGTATAAAGGACATAAACGGCTACATCAGAGGTGATCAATTGATTCATGTTAATGTGTGGACACCGAAGCAACTAAACAAAGAAGAAAGAGCTCTTCTGGAAGGCCTTAGAGGTTCAGAAAATTTCAAGCCTGATCCAGGTAATTCTGAAAAAAGCTTCTTTGATAAAATGAAGGAATTCTTCTAAAAAAATATAGCCGGAAATAAAATCCGGCTTTTTTTTTACCTTTAGGAACCTTTTAGGCTTACCGCCGTAATTTATGCGTATGTTGAATAAATTATGCTTAATAATTTGCCTAGTATTTGGAGCCAGGCTAGAAAGTAGTTCCCAGATTATTAAGGAATTTAAAGTTGAAGAAAGGCACGGGTATAACCTGGTTCAATTAGACTTTAATGTTTATAAGGGAATCTCTGATATTCAAAGAAAACAAAGTGAAGACCCTGTTTTTATTCACTGTGACCTCTCTAAGGTTAATATCCTACCTGTATTTCATCATGAGACAGTAAATGGAGTTCTCAATACCTATCTCACCCACAGGAATGTAGAGTCTGAAAATTTGGGGAAAAGTCTTTCTTACAAACTGTTCTCAAGCTCAAATGATGATTTTGACCACAAGTGGTTAGTTGGCCTCAATTCTAATTATCTATATGATCTAAATTTTAATTTCGGAATAGGTAAAGCCACTTTCGATTTTTCCCATCTACCTATATCTAACTGTAAAGTCAATTCAACGAGCGCCGACATTTTCTTGAACTATAGCAAAAAGATGGCTAATTCTGTTAAAATGGATACCCTAATGGTGAAAATCAATATGGGAAACCTCGAGGCATCACATCTTAATTTTACAAATGCCAAAAAGATGATGTTTGAAGCGAATTATGGAACTTTAAATTTATCATTTTCTGATAAAATGCCTGAAGCTTGTGATATAACGGCAATTGTTGGAGCAGGAAAAGTTGATCTCGTGCTACCTGATGAATCACAACCCTACATCATAAAAGTAAAGTCTACGGCAATGTGCCGGACTACAATCCCAAAATTTCTTAAAGATATTGGAAATAAAACTTATGTCAGTAAGTCTTATACAGAGGATGCAGAAAATTTAATGTCTTTTGTCATTGACGTTTCTGTAGGGTCTGTAAATATCAAATAAATCCAATTTACATTTTTTATTACTTTTAGAGAAAATTTAATCCCTTGGAAATCTTAAGCATTAAAAATTTAAATAAAGCTTTTGGCCCAAATAAGGCCTTGACTGATATTGACCTCGACATTCCTCAAGGAGTAATTTACGGACTGCTTGGACCAAATGGAGCAGGAAAGACAACTTTAATCAGAATTATCAACCAAATCATCGAGGCTGACTCCGGGGACATTTATTTCGAGAATCAAATACTAAATCCAAACCATATTGGGCAGATTGGTTACCTCCCAGAGGAAAGGGGCCTTTACAAAAGAATGAAGGTCTGGGATCAATTGATTTATTTCGCCAGATTAAAAGGTCTCAGCGCTAGTTTGGCAAATGAAAGGGTCAACTTTTGGCTTGATAAAATGGATATTAAAAATTGGAAAGACAAAAGAATAGACGATCTCTCTAAAGGAATGGCTCAGAAGGTGCAGTTTATCTCCACGATTATCCATGAGCCAAAGCTTTTAATTTTAGATGAACCATTTTCCGGGTTTGATCCCGTCAATGCTGACCTTATCAAAAATGAAATATTGGAGTTAAAACAAAAGGGGATCACTTTGGTGCTTTCTACTCACCGAATGGAATCTGTAGAGTTACTTTGCGATCATGTAGCCATGATCAACAGATCAAAAAAAATACTCGACGGAAAGCTTTCCGAAATAAAGCAAACTTTCAGGCCAAATGAATATGAGGTGATTATACGTAATGAAGATAGGATTTTACCTGAGGAGTGGGAAGTCAAATGGGAAGATCAAATTGCTACTTTTAATATAAAACTCAGAGACAAAACTGAAAATGAAAGTTTGAGCTACCTCATGCAATTTGGTGAAATTCTTGGCTTTTCTGAAAAAATACCAAGTATGGAAGAGTTATTTATCCAACAAGTAAACCTCAATTCTGATGGATAAAATCTGGCTTGTTATTAAAAGAGAATACCTTTCCAGGGTACAAAAGAAATCATTCTTATTGGCCACATTGCTTACACCATTGATATTCCCTGCGATAATGGGCGTTTTCCTATGGATAGCCATGGATGAATCAGATAATTCTGCACTCAGGATTATAGAAGTCGTAGATGAAAACAACATGTTTTTTATCGAAAGCTCAGATCAATATGCTTTTTCATATGCTAATGGCGATACTGAATACGGAAAAAACCTAGTAAAGTCCGGAGATCGATTCGGTTTTCTTTACATCCCAAAAATAGACCTGAATAATCCTTCTGGAATTGTGTTTTATGGTGACAGCAACCCCAGCATGAATTTCATTAGTTACCTTGAATCAAGTCTCAAAAGACGAATAGAAGAACAAAGACTGTATGAGTCAGGAATAGATCCAGAAGTAATCTCTGCATACAGAACCAAAGTAAATATCCGTTCAATCACACTTGACAATAGTGGGGAAGAAAAATTTACAGATGCCACAGTCAATTATGCTATTGGCTTTTCCACAGGTATTTTGATTTATATTTTCATCTTCGTCTATGGCAATCAAATTATGCATGGGGTTATTGAGGAAAAATCCAGCCGAATTGTTGAAATTTTGGTATCCTCCCTTAAGCCATTTCAATTGATGATGGGGAAAATCATCGGAATCGGTGCAGTGGGACTTACTCAATTTTTAATTTGGATGGTGTTGATATCTTCTGTATCCTTTTTCGTGATAGGTTATTTCGGTATGCAAATGCCACAACAACAAGTTATGGAAATGGCAAACCCTCAACTAACCTCCTCTATTAATACCGAAACACCCGAAATTGCTGGCATACTGGAAGTGATAAAGGAAATAAATTTTGTCAAATTAGCACTAACCTTTATTTTCTATTTCCTCGGGGGATATTTATTGTACGGAGCATTTTTTGCTGCTATTGGTGCTGCGGTAGATGCTCCTTCAGAAGCACAGCAGTTCATGCTTCCTATTACCATTCCATTATTGATCGCCTATATGGGCTTATTTGTTTTTGTCTTAAATGACCCAAACAGCAATGTATCTTTTTGGCTATCAATAGTCCCATTCACCTCACCAATAGCTATGATGGGCAGAGCAAGCTATGGTATTCCATTATTTGATTTGGCGCTCTCCATGTCTCTGCTTATAATAGGTTTTCTATTTAGCACATGGGTAGCAGGAAAAATCTATCGAATAGGCATACTTGTTCATGGGACTAAAATCAATTACAAAACACTTTGGAAATGGGTTAAAAGTGGGTAAATCAAAAATATAAGCGCTTTGTTTTTTATTCTTCTGCATAATTAAAACTATCTACCTGTTCCTTTACCCAGTCTTGGTACTTACTAAGCCTATATTCTTTCCATTTTTCATTATAAGTCCCAGAATTATCTATTAAAAACTTAAAGCCTGTTGCTGCTTTAGGCTTACTTAGCGCATTGAACAATTCGTCCTGAAAACTTCTTTCCTTCACTTGCCTCTCCGCAAAAATCTCCATGATCTGATGTTCTTGATAAGGCTCCATTTTGGTGAACTCAGCAAAATTATCAGGATTGTCATCTATTTTATCCAAGACATCCTCTTCTTCGGGAGTAAGATCGTAATTAAAGTAATCTTCATCGTCCGGCATGTGATAGATTTTTTTTGTGTCAATTTGATAAAAACAAATCATCCCTTTAAGCAGCAAGGCTGCAATTTTTTCTACTTCTTTTTCAGATAGGGTAAGCATTATTTAAAAGCTATAGTTTTAAGAAAATTAATTAACTCTGTGTAAATATCAAACTTTTTGATTTGGATATCACCTATTGCGATCATGTTTCCAAAAGTTCCATTAGCAAAGGCAAATTTAAATCATGCCCACCATCATAAAAGCGCTTTTCTACATTTAATTTAAGTGTTGAAATAATATCTTCCTGTCTTTTCATTGATTCTGGTGTCACGAATTCATCCTGTCTTCCAAGCACCACATAAGTATTTGCATGTTCAAGTGCTGATTTGGTCTTGTCAATCATCATATCGTGCGCAAAACCTCCTCCCCAAAGAATCAAGGTATCTACTTTTTGCTCTAACTGACTTACCCAGCGGGCAGCTGTTGCAGCTCCTTGACTGAAACCCAACACCTTGACTTTAGGTGTTGTTTTATATTTCATTAAAAAAGATGACATCAGCTCATTCAAATAAGTATGGTTATTCGCGATAGCAGTTTCTCTCTCATGTCGCGTCATCCAATTTGCTCCTACCCTACCAGAAAACCCTTCCTGATAGAAGTAATTGGTGGCTTCAGGCACTACTATTAATCTTTCCTTATTAAACAACGGACTTAATTTTCGAAGAAAAAACTCTGCTAATTGGCCGTAGCCATGAAGCGCGAAAACCAATTCCGTTTCTTCTCTGTGGACAACGTGAGAAGTCCTGTAGTGCGCCTTAAAATTAAATTTAATGGAGTTTTTCATTATCCATTCAAATCATTAAACCTAAACGGTAACAACTGATCTATTCCACTTGCTTTCAATAACTGTTCCTCAGGGCTAAGCATCATGATTTCGATTGCGTGACCGAATTTAATTTCATACTCATTGATGGTCTGACGACATAAGCCACAGGGAGTCACAGTCGCCCAAATATTATCATTTCTCCTTTTTGCTACTATCACTATTTTTATAGGCCTTACATCAGGAAAATTTGCCATTGCAAAGCTCAGCACAGACCTTTCAGCACAGATTCCAACTGGGAAAGATACATTCTCTTGGTTGTTGCCTGAAAAAATCTCACCATTTTCTAACATCACAGCAGCCCCAACCATAAAATTAGAATAAGGTGCATAGGCTTTTTCAACTGCTATTTTTGCTTGCCTTACTAGCTCATCCTCATCTTTGGTCCATTCTTCTTTTGGCAAAACATCCAGAGATACAGTAAGTTTTATTTTTCTACTCATTTTCAAAAATTAAAAGGAACACAATTAACGAAATTAAATTGGCAATTGTTCTTTTGCCTCAAATTAAGGTTTGTATTTTTACTTTTAGCAGTCGGATACTATTTCCATACTTAAACCCAAAAATAACTGATGAAGAAAATTTTGATACTGGGAGCAGGAAAATCCTCCACATTTTTGATAGAATATTTAGCCAAGACTTCCCAAAACAATAAAAGATTGATAATCGTAGCTGATTTATCCAAAGAAGAAGCGATCAAGCGTACACGGGGTCTACCCAATACCGAGGCTGTCTCTTTTGATACAAGTGAACAAAATAGCAGGGAGGAATTGATCCAAAAAGCAGACATAGTGGTTTCTATGCTTCCAGCCTTTCTGCACCCTTTAATCGCAAAAGACTGTCTGAATTTTGGAAAGCATTTTTTCTCAGCATCTTATGAATCAGATGAAATGAGGGAAATGAAATTCGAAATTGAAAAGAAGAACTTGCTATTTCTCAACGAATGTGGACTTGACCCAGGGATTGACCACATGTCAGCCATGCAGATTATAAACCGGGAAAAAGGTCTTGGAAACGAAATCATTTCTTTCAAATCATTTACAGGAGGTCTTCTAGCTCCCGAATCAGAAGATAATCCTTGGAAGTATAAATTTACTTGGAATCCTAGAAATGTTGTGCTTGCCGGCCAGGGTGTTTCAAGATTTATTAGAAATGGAAAGTACAAGTATATCCCTTACCACATGCTCTTCCGAAGATTGGAAAAAATAAACTTTGATGAGATTGGAGAATTTGAAGCTTATCCAAATAGGGATTCATTGAGTTACAGGTCTGTGTATGGCCTTGATAATATCCCCACTATCCTTAGAGGGACTTTGAGGAGAACTGGATTTTGCCAAAGCTGGGATGTATTTGTGCAGTTGGGACTGACAGATGATTCTTTTGAAATGAATTTACCAAATGAATTCACAAACAGGATGTTCATCAATTCATTTTTGCCTTATCACCCCGATAAGACTGTGGAGATAAAGATGAAAGAGCTTTTACCCTGGATAAATGATGAGATTTTAGAAAAAATTCGGTGGTTAGGGATATTAGAAAACATAGCCCTACCAAAATTCAAGGGTAGTCCAGCTTCAATTTTGCAAAAGATTTTGGAGAAAAAATGGGGTTTGGATAAAGACGATAAAGATATGATCGTCATGCAACACCAATTTGAGATTGAATCCAAAGGCATCAAAAAAAGATTGACTTCGAGCTTAGTCTGTATCGGGGAAGACCAAAACCGTACCGCTATGGCAAAAACTGTTGGACTGCCTTTGGCAATTGCCGTAGATCTTTTTCTGAAAGGAGTTATAAACAAGACTGGTCTGCTACTGCCAACTTATCCTGAAATATATAATCCCCTGCTCTCAGAACTTCAAAAACAGGGGATTAAATTCACAGAAAAGGAAAGCCTTTAAGTCTGATTAATCTCTAGTCCAATTGCTTGGTGGTGATAAAGTAGCTCCTGGAACAGTCCTACAATCATCTGGGATAATTGCAGGAGTTACTCTTCTATCCAAATCACTGCTAGTGATATATACCACTTTCGTTTGCACATCAGCGGCAATAAAATATCCCAAAACTGTCTCATCAGGATCATCGAGGCTGATCATATTTCCCCTGATATTTGCCGGAGGCTGATCAAACACACTCCCTGTAATACTCAGCTGTTGCTCTATAAGTCTCAAAAACCTGAAAGCTTCCTGACTTATGCCCATTTGCTGAATTTCAGCCCTATACGTATCTCTAAATCTTAATCCATTATCTTCAATAAAGGCCACCGGCAACCTTGTTTCAAGACCATTGAAGCTTTCATCTGAAGCAATAACGAAATTCTGGGAACGCCTTGATTCTACTAAATAGCAAACTGCACAGCATTCTTTTGGAGCTGGTCCTCTGGGATCAGTGGGGTGTGTGGGAGGATTAGTAAAAAGCTCTGGGTTGGTAATCAAAACGAAAGCTCCTGGTGCCGTCCTCCAATAATAATTATTCACCTGATCACCTGGATCTTTAAAATGAGCCAATATTTGAAGTCCCAATCTTACTTCCAGTCTATCTTCCGTGTCGATTTGAACTGTTCGAAAGGAAATATCATCGATAGGTGCGACTTGATTTACTTTTTCCGGAAAAGAGGTATACTCTCTACCATTTGACAACCTTAATTGAAGAGTATATGAAAGTCCAAGCTTGGCCTGAAACCCTTCAGGTGTCTCATATAGTCCCGGTTCTATTTCAGTTAAAAAAGTAACTAAACCTTCACTGTCCCTTACATTGACATTTGCCTGCCTTACTGGGCGAATCAAACCCTCAAAAACAGAACCATAGGTATCAGTTCTTGAAAGCCTAATTTGATGTGGTCCAGGCTCAGTCGTAATGAAACCGTCAATGGTAAGCAGCTGCTCTCCCTCTTCCAACTGTAGATTATAAGGATCTACACAGGAAAGAGGAATCAATAACAATACATAAAGCAATCTTTTAATCATTTCAATCAAAATTTAAGAGAATAACTTAAAGTTGGTAATGGAACACCCAAAATAGCAAGTCTAAACGCCTGTGGAGGTGAGCCAGGTTGGTCGGCAAAGAAAATAGAAAAGGGATTTTTTCTTCCATAAGCATTCATCACTGCAAATGTCCAATCACCATCATAAAATTTTCCTTCCCCTTGAAATTTGAAATTCAAAGACAAATCCAACCTATGAAAGTCTGGTATTCTTTGAAGATTCCTGTTCCTAAAGAATGCCAGAGAATTGCCTGCAAAGTCAAACTTGGCTTCTGGGAAAGTTACCGGTCTACCAGTACTGTAAGAGAATGTAGCAGACAAAGAAGTAAATGAGCTGATTTTATAATTCCCAATCAAGGTGAGGTCATGTGGTTTATCGAAGTTAGCAGGAAACCAATTCCCATCATTGATAATCTCCTCTTCAAAAGGTGTAATAACCCTTCTAAGAGCTCTTGAATAAGTGTAAGAAGCCCATCCAGTGGCTCTTCCTAGATTCTTCTTGACATAGACTTCTACACCGTAAGCCTGTCCTTCTCCTGGGATGATTTCTGTTTCCAGATTATTTTGAAGCAATAACCTCGCACCATCCTTATATTCTACTACATTTTGTATATCCTTATAGTAAACTTCAACTGAACTTTCAAATATGTTTCCTTTGAAGTTTTTATAAATACCCAAAGAATACTGATCTACTATCTGAGGTCTCAAAAATTGATCACTCAATTTCCAAACATCAGTCGGAGCAATAGTGGCTGTATTTGAAATCAAGTGGATGAACTGATACATTTTATTATATCCTGCCTTGATAGAAGTCTTACTGTCAATTGAATACCTAATTGAAGCCCTGGGTCCCCAGCCGTCGTATGTCTGAATGGTCTCCCTGTCTGTATAGGTCCGCTCTCCGATTACGTTGGCTGCATTCAATGGTAAGTTTTCAGCATACTCCCTCACAGTCCTAGGCCCGAAGTAAGTATAAGTATCATACCTAATTCCGTAAGAAAAGCCTAATTTTTCTCCCAATTCAAACTCATGTTGAAAGAAAAGCCCAGACTCCATGGCGTATTCATTTTGTACTTTTTGTGGTAATACACCTGATTCACCATTCCCTGAAGGAATAAGCTCTCCTGGTTGAATGGTAATCATTTTCGTGTCTGCTCCAAAATTTATCCTATTATTTTCCCCTAACTGATAGGTCAAACTTAACCTACCTCCGGTATCGATTATTCCGGATTTCAAATCAAAATCATTTATCCCTGATTGATTAAATATTGAGAAATCATATAAGGTATGGAAACCAATAAGATCAACGCTGAATTTTTCACCAAACTGCCCTAAATACCTCAAGGACTGACTTTGATTGGTCCAGGATATCGTCGTATCAGAGGCAAGAGCAAAATCATCATAACTTCTATAAAAGCTATAAGTCAGGTTATGATTGTCATTGATCTCTCCGTAAAGAATCCCGTTTATATCATTAAAATTTGCCTGACTGGTTCTCAATTCCGGATTATTGAGTGAGTTTAACAGCCAATTGATGTAAGAACCCCTAAAACTCAATTGAGCCGAGACAACATCTTTTACAATCGGACCATTTACAGAGGCCTTACCGGACACCGTACCCACCATCATATCTCCTCCCCAATTGGTAAGACTTCCTGATTTGGGGGTGATGTCTAAAATTGACGATCCTCTACCTCCAAATTTTGTTGGTATTTGGGCTTTATACAGTGTAAAGTCATTCACGACATCAGGGTTGAAGGCAGTAAATAAACCAAACAGGTGGGATGGATTGTACACTGGCGCTCCTGCAAAAGTGATCAGATTTTGATCAGCACCTCCACCTCTCACATTGAGTCCTGAAGAGGCTTCTCCTACCTGACTTACACCTGGCAATGTAGCTACAGACCTGATTATATCTACTTCTCCAAGAAATGGAGGTAGTTCTTTCAGTTGATTCATACTGATACTGATTGCCCCCATTTCAGTACTTCTTATATTCTTTTCGGGATCCCTACCAAAAATCACAACATCATCAAGTGTGAAATCCTCTTGTATCATGGTGATATTAATCCTGCCATCACCAACAGCTACGATAGGATAAATTACGGTTTCATAGCCCACATACCTAAACTCTAAAATGTATTCTGCTCTGTCCAATACAAAAGAAAATGAACCATTGGTGTTGGTTACTTCCGTCTTATTCAACTCACGAACAGTTACAGTAGCTCCCACAAGGGCATCTCCCGTAATTTCATCTATAATTCTTCCTGATATATTCAGATTTTTAAGCGATCCTATATCCCTTCCCACTACAGTCCGCTTATCCTGCGCCTGTAAGTTCCCTGAAAATAAAAGACAAAAGAATAATATTATTGGTAAAAGTTTTTTCATATTCTGTTCTTTAGAAAGAGTTCGGTTCAAATTTCCAGAATTCAATAGATCCTCCAACTTGAGATTCTGGACTTCTCAAAATATAGATATCCTCATTAAACACGTACGTTCCAACAACTCTTGCAAGACTGGATCCTGTAAAATCATTTTTTCGAATCCATTCCAAATTGTTCATATTAAACTCCCAAACTTGGCTTGACCTATTTCCTATACCTAAATATGCTTTATCACCTATTGAGACGGCAAATCCTGTCCCATTATTCCCCAACTCACCTGGGTAATTTGAAATAATGCTCCAAGATGGACCCTCGGGATTGAATCTCGTAACATCTCTGGTTTCAGGATTGATGAAATACTGGCTCCCTTCATATTCAAAAGAAAAATGACTGTTCAAAATCCTATATGGTGCATTTCCTAATTCCATCCACTCTGCAGATTCAGGATCATACATATATACATCTCTTCCACTTCCTTCGTCCCCTCCAACAAGAAATAGTTTACTGTTCAGTTCAAAACCCTTTCCATTAATGAAATTAAATGGGAGTTCAGGCAATACTTCAAAGCTTCCATTTTGCAACCTTACAAAATCTCCAGCCTGAACAAATGGAAAAAACAAAGCTGAACCACCTCCATAATAACTCTTTGATGAAAATGCCCTTCGTAATGTTCTTGAAGGCAAAGGTACTTGTGTCCATTCACTTTGACCATGAGTGTACTTCCAAAAAGTGTTATTTAACATTGAACTTTGATCAGTTCCCATTCCAGCATAAAAAACTCCTCCTTCTTGAAGACTAATGGACTCTGCAAATTTCAAACTTCCAGGAAATTCAAATATTTTAGTATAAATACCTGTACTGTAATCAAAATCTGAAGTAAAATTCAATTCCTTATTTTGAATGAAAACCTTTACAGGTACCGTACTTCTATTTCCGATCGGAGGAACCCTTACCCTAAGAATTGATTCAAAATCAACCCCAAGTACTTCAGCCTCATTATCCCCAAAAAAAACCCTTACATCTTCTGTTATATTCACTCCATTGATGGTAACTGTAATGCCCGATTGTCCATTTGATGGAGAGAAATCAATCAACCGAGGACTTAGGGTTTCGATATTAACTACATTTCCAAAAACTATCCCTTCAGGTAACTCGGCAAAAGATTTAACAAAATAAGTTTTCTCAATTTCCAGACCGGTAGTTTCGCCAATAAATCTTCCCGGACTTTCTCTTACTCCCAAAGAAATGATGATAGGCTGAGAAAAGCCCTCATTATCAGAAATGTAAAAACCATGGTCGGATGCAGCGATGTTCTGGGTGGTAATTACTCTTCCCGAAAGCCTCATTCTTTCCCCACTTACCAAGAGCGCATTTTCAGTAATTATTGAAGGCGTTAAATCTAATTGTTCTTCACATGCAAAAAATGAAAAGATTAACACCAAAGATGCCAAGGGACTAAATACTCTACGAATCATCAATTAACTGTTTTTAAGAAGATGCTAAAAATACGGTAATATTCAATTTTAAAAAACTATTCTTCTAATCACATTAAATTTTTAATCAAAACATTAAAAAATGATTAAAAAGTCTCTTAAAATATTTTTGTACTCATTTGTGTAATCACCTCTTAAATCTTTTATCAATACCTGATTACATAAAATTTCTTTTTTATATTTTGAAAAACTTAAAATGTTCCTTAAAACATTTTTATCCTTATTGTCTTTTATTTCTATCAACTTATGATTAAAAAAATCTTTCTTGATGGCAATCCCCCTGAATATATCTGCCTCATATTTAGGGAGTATCAGCCAAAACTCCCCTTCACTACTGAGTAGTTTGTCTACCCCCTCAAGTAAATCATGAAATGGCAAACTATCTGTATGTAAAGCGGTATTCTTTTTTGCATTTGAAGATTTAAGATGGTCAGAAAAATACGGGGGATTACTTACTATAAGATCAAACTTCCTGTTTTCACTTTTGTAGTACATCCTGAAATCTGAAAGCTTAAAGTTCAACCTTTGAGCCCAAGGTGAATCCATTGCGTTTTGACTTGCCTGATCAAAAGCATCTTGATCAATTTCAACTCCCTCAATTTTTGCATTTTCAAACCGTTGAGCTAGCATCAATGAAACCACCCCACTGCCTAAACCAATTTCTAGAATATCAGAATATTCGTCTTTATTCCCCGCCAAAGCGCCCAAAAGCACCGCATCAGTCCCTACTTTCATGGCACACTTATCATGATGGACTTGGAATTGCTTGAACCGGAAAAGAGGCTTAGACATGATGAGCTGAATTTTTGTTAAGAAATCGAGCTTTCATAAGCACTGTCAGGAGGTAAATTACCTCCTTCCGCAGCTTCTACTGCCAACTGATCGCAACGCTCATTCTCGGGATTGCCCGCATGCCCTTTCACCCAATGTAGCTTTGGTTTGTATTTTACGTGTAGCGGAATATACCTTCTCCACAAATCAGGATTTTTTTTATCCTTGAAGCCTTTTTTCTGCCAGCCCCAAAGCCAGCCTTTTTCAATGGCATCAACCACATATTTACTATCAGAATAAATTGACACTGGAATACCATTCACTTTGATTTCTTCCAGCGCCTTGATTACTGCCAAAAGCTCCATTCGGTTATTGGTTGTAAGCCTGAAACCTTCCGAAAGCTCTTTTCTATGCTGCCTGAATTTCATCACCACACCATATCCTCCCGGGCCTGGATTTCCTTTGGCTGCTCCATCGGTATAAATAGTAATCATGTGTCGCTTTTTTTCTTTTTAAAACAAAGAGGCATCAGTGGTAAGTGCTGTCTTGAAAATTTTGATAGCTATCGATAGTAGGATAATACCAAAAATCCTCCTGAGAACATCAAGTCCAGTTTTACCAAGTTTTGTTTCCAGCCAATTGGTACTTTTCAAAACCAGATAAACTATCCCGAGATTGATCACAATACCAACCCCTATATTCATCTGGGTATATTCGGATTTCAGGGTAAGTATGGTAGTAAGTGTGCCTGCTCCTGCAATCAAAGGAAATGCAATTGGAACTATAGATGCACTTGTGGTGGAAGCTTCAGGGTCAGGTTTGAAAAGCTCTATGCCTAAAATCATTTCTGCTCCAAGGGCAAAAATGATCAACGCACCTGCTATAGCAAAGTCCTCTACCCCAATCCCAAATAACCCAAGTATGGACTTCCCAATTATCAAAAATAAAATCATCAAGAATCCTGCTGCAATAGTAGCTTTCCCAGACTGTATATGACCTACTTTTTTTCTCAGGTTGATGATAATAGGAATAGAACCCAAAATGTCAATCACTGAAAACAAGATCAACGTGACAGAGAATATCTCCTTCAAATCAAACATATCAATACTGTTTCAGGAATTGAATCAAATTATCCATTTCAGCATCAGTGATGGCCGGAAAGTTTGCTATTCTAAAACTCGTAGGTTTCAATGGCCCATACCCACCTCCTAGTTGCATTCCTTCTTTTTCTGCTGCCTTTTTGATTTGGGAAATAAATTCTCCCCTTCCCTCTACGGCCAAAACAGTGGTACTTCTAGCTTCAGCATTTTGTACCAACATCCTAAATTTAGTGGTTTTTGCAATCGCATCTTCCAATTTCCGCATTCTAGTCACCAACCTGCTTTCTACGTGTTGGATCTCCTTTAAGTCTTTTAGAACTCTTTTGAGCAAATAAATCCCAAAAACATTCGGAGTGTAATGGGTTTGGTATTGGACCGCGTTCTCCAACATAAAGTTCAGGCTGTTATACCTCCCTTTTTCACCCTTAGCCTCAGCTTTAGCTATTGCCCTGGGAGAAACCAAGAGAACTCCCAAACCTGCTGGAAGTCCAAAACATTTCTGAACAGACGCATACCAAATATCTGCCTTTTGAAAATTTAATTCTATCCCCCCCATAGAGGAAGTGGTATCCACTGCAATGATTTTATCAGGATATTTGTTGGCAATCTCAGCGATGATATTACCCCTTACCTGAGTTGCGTTTGAAGTTTCATTTTGAGTAATGGAAATCAGATCAAATTCAGGTCCTATTTCCAAACTGGCCACATCTATGGTTTCATCTGGAGCAATTCTATGTGCATGGGTTTTGGGTTCAATATGCTTGGCATAATCATACCATTTTTTTCCAAATGAACCGGAAAAAATATGGTAAGCAGCTGACTCCACTACAGACTGTGCAATGATTTCCCAATTTTCCGTGGCAGAAGAAGTGAATAGCAATTTATAGTCCTCAGGCAAATGCAACTTTTCCCTAAAGAGGGTTTCTGTTTCCTGATACAGATCCATAAATACTGCAGAACGATGATTGGCGCTAAGAATTCCCTCACGGTATGCATCCTGCATATATTCGGGCAGTTTATCGTAAACCTTGGAAGGTCCGGGTGCAAAAGTCAATTTCATATTTTTGGATTTAGAAAATAAGCAACTGCCAATTCATAGCCTTTGAGTCCCAGGCCAGATATCATTCCAATACACTCTTTGCTGATAATGCTCTTGTGCCTGAATTCTTCCCGCTTATAAATATTGGAAATATGCACTTCCATAACAGGAGTTTTGACTCCTGCAATCGCATCGGAAATGGCCACTGAAGTATGGGTATAGCCGCCGGCATTGAGAATTATGGCATCAAATTCAAAACCCGTCTCATGGATCTTATCGATGATTTCTCCCTCCACATTGGATTGAAAATAGTGAAGGTCTAAATCAGGGAATTTCTCTTTGAGTAAAGCAAAGTAATCTTCGAAAGAAGTACTGCCATAAATTTCAGGCTCTCTCTTTCCAAGGAGATTAAGATTCGGGCCGTTGATGATGATGATTTTCAAAGCATAATAGTTTAGTGGTTTGAGGCCTCAAAAGTATCAGTTATTTGCCACATTGCCCAAAAACATTGCAACAAGCATTTTTTTTATTCCATAAATTATGGTGAATATTGAAGAGAAGAATAAATCTGGCTATTTCAAATGAACAAACCGAAACAAATTACCTTCAGGACACTTTTTATCCAGACCTTAATTGCAGGTGTTTTTGTTGCACTACTGCAATATTTTTGGTTGGACAATGAACCAACTTTAGGCAAAACGGCAATATACTTTTTTTTGTTTTGGATAATATATCTGGCAATTATGTGTGGGATGTATAGAGTCAATCCTTTTAAAAGAAAATTCCAAAGCCCTTACAAAGACTGAAAACGGTGGCAAAATCTTGGGAACAACTTGTCCGGCAATTCCAACACTACCTCAAAATCGAAAGGTCGCTGAGTAAAAATTCCATTACTGCATACCTACAGGACATGGAAAAGCTCAGCAGGTATATGGGAAAAAACCACCCCAATACCAGTCCTTTGGAAGTCAAACTTGATCATCTGCGTTATTTCATCAATGGTCTTGCCGAATTGGAAATCTCCGAATACACTCAGGTAAGGATCATTTCCGGTATCAAGGCATTCTTTAGATTTATGATGTATGAGGATTTGATCAATGAAGATCCTTCCCAGCTTTTGGAATCTCCCAAGCTGGGCAGAAAGCTCCCAGATACATTAAGTTTTCATGAGATTACCTCTATTTTGGAAAGTATTCCTTTGGGAGAACCGGAAGGTCACCGAAACAGGGCCATGCTTGAAATTCTTTATTCCTCTGGGCTACGCGTCACTGAATTGATTGAGTTGAAAATCTCCAATGTTTATGCAGATGTGGGTTTTTTGAGGGTGATTGGAAAAGGAAATAAGGAAAGATTGGTGCCAATTGGCAGGGATGCACTGAAATACCTGAAATATTACACGGAAGAAATCCGTACCCATGTAAAAGCAGTCAAAGGACACGAAGAGTATGTGTTTCTGAATCGCAGAGGAAAAAAACTGAGCCGTGTGATGATTTTTTTAATCATCAAAAAACAGGTTGAAGCCATTGGTTTAAAGAAAAATGTAAGCCCTCACACTTTCAGGCATAGCTTTGCCACCCATATGATAGAAGGCGGAGCAGACCTGAGGGCTGTACAGGAAATGCTAGGCCATGAAAGCATTACCACCACAGAGATATATACCCATTTGGACAGGGACTACCTGAGACAGGTATTAAATGAATTCCACCCAAGGAAGTGAGTAGCTTCTCTTTTTCCCCATACTCCCTTCCAAATAGCAAAGTGAAGATGGATCTTTGTGTATGGAAGGCCACTAACAATTAGTCCTTAAAACACCTTATAAAAATTGAATTTGAAAATTGTTTTTATTGAAGAATAAATTTAGTTTTATATATCTAATCTTCTTCGATATGAAAACATTAGGATTTTTATTTCTTGGATTGTTTTTATTTTCTATCCAGTCAGCAATTGCTCAGGAAGCTGAGTCATCTGGTTTAATTATGTTCAATCAACAAACAGGGAAAACCAAGTTCATTCCAGAAAACAAGAGAGTCACTTTGACAAATTATAGAGGCTTCAAATCAAGTGGAAAGCTCGAAGTAATTTCAAAGGAGGAAGTAACCGTACATGGAAGAAGATTCAGGGTTGATGAGCTTACCCAAGTTCGTAGAAATTACATTGGTACAAAAATAGCAGGTGCTATTTTACTTGTAGCTGGACAGACTGTTATTGAAGTTGAAAAAGCCGTTTCATCAGGAATGTTTGATAGCAGTGTCGAAGAATTGCAGGACTATCAAGTCTCCGCTGCAGGATTTATCATTATGGGGACCTCCCTTCCTTTGTTGCTTTACGCTCCAAATTACAAAGGAGACAAATGGACTTACCAAGCAATTTCTTATCAGTCTTCCAACGAGAATTAATTGACTATCATAAATAATTCTGCTTAAATAGTACTTTAATTTATACTATTCGCTTGCATCTTCTATTTTTGCACTGACTAATCAAAAGCTCAGTGTACAAATCCATTCTCAAGCCGCTCCTTTTTCAAAAAAATCCTGAAGATGCCCACCACTTTACTTTCAATTGGATCAAAAGAACCTTCAACCTTCCTTTGATCAAAAATCTAGTTAAAGGGATTTATGATTTCGATGAACCTCTCTTGGAGAAAGAAGTTTTCGGGTTGAAATTCAAAAACCCGGTTGGACTTGCTGCTGGGTTTGATAAAGATGCCAAACTGATTGATGAAATGACCTTGTTGGGATTTGGTTTTAT
>NZ_REBN01000068.1 GCF_007692705.1 Mongoliibacter sp. | reverse complement strand
GTGGCAGCAATAGATATCAATGTCGATGAGCCGGAACTTCTTGAGCTTGTTTCGGTAGGTTTCCAGGATCCTACCTGTGGAGACTTCAATGGGGTAATTGAATTTTCAGTAACTGGAGGGACGGCACCTTATAATGTCTTTATCAATGGCATTGCCATCAGTAATTTTGACTTTACGGAAGTAGATGGAAATTACAGGGTTACCAACCTTGAACCCCTCAGTTATTCCGTGGAAGTGGAAGACAGTTTTTCCTGCTTGGCACAGATTGATCAGGATTTTGATTTGGTCAATAATGATGGTTTTGAGATAGTTTCCAATCCTTTAGAGGAAGAAATCTGTGAAGGAGCCAGCGTGGTATTTACTCCAGATCTAGAAATTCCTACCGGTGCTTCGCCTGAATTGAAATGGTATTTTGATGCAGCGGCTACACAGGAGGTTAATTCGGGAACCGTTACAGGGGTCACGTATGCGATAAGCGATGAAGGGATTCTGAATGTCTCAGGTTTGGAACCTGGGAATTACACATATTACCTAGAGATTTCAGGTGATAACATCTGTACTTTGATCAGTACAGCTGAGGTAAATGTTTTACAGGCTATAGATGCCAATGTGCTTACCGAAAACATAAGCTGTTTTGGTGATACGGATGGAGTCATCAATATTGAGAATGTCACTGGGGGGTCAGGTGAATTTGAATTTAGCCTGAATGGAGAGGATTTTCAAACAGAAGCTCTTTTCGAAAACCTGGCTCCAGGTAATTACACCTTGAATATACGTGATATCAATGCTGCTGAAGGCTGTTTTCTTGATATTCCTGATTTGTTGATTGAAAGCCCTGATGCGCCAATTACATTGGAGGGCTTTGAGATTTTCAGGGCTTCCTGCGGTGAAGCCAATGGACGTATTTTTAATATTGATGTTCAAGGTGGATGGGGTAATTATTCTTTTGAGTGGAGAAGTGACGATCCTGATACTGGAGAGTTGCTGACTCAGGGAAGTATAGGAGAGCTGGATGGTATTTTCCCAGGGACATACTATCTCATCATACAGGATGAGAATGGTTGTATAGAAATTTTTGATTTTGAGGTTGGAGCGCTGTCTGATCCTGAATATGCCCTGGTTCCTCCAATGGATGTTTGTTTTGGGGATGATGTACTGATCAGGCCTGTACATTTGGCTCCTGATCCCAGTTTGCCACCCGCTGCAGCTACAGCGGTTTTTTGGTATAAGGAAGCCAATAGACAGGGCTTGATAGAGGATGGCCCTGATCCTGACAATCAAGAAATTGTCTATGCCATCGATGACAGCAATTGGATTAATCCAGAGCTCAGCATTTCAGGTTTGGCTCCGGGCGATTATACTTTTTATTTTTACGTAGCCTGTACCGGAGTAGAAATGCCTGTAGAAGTAACCGTAAATGCAATTCCTGAACCGGTATTTGAAAGTCAAAGAGAATCATGTCAGGGGGCAAATGATGGGAAAATCCTGCTTACGGGAATTGGAGGAGATCCTGATGTTGAGTTTTCTGTAAATGGAGGAGATTGGATGAGTCAGGAGGAACTTGAAGCCATGCTTTTTGCTCCAGGTACTTATACTGTAGATACCAGGTCTGAATTTGGTTGTATGCCAGAAACACAGTCTATAGAAGTTGAAGGACCTGATGCTTTAATTCTGGAGTTTATAGCCTTGCAGGATGCCTCTTGTCTGCAGGAAGATGGCAGTATTGAAGTTTCTTTTACCGGAGGATGGCCTGATTATACCTTGATTTTAACAAATTCAGGTAATGGCAATACGCAGGAAGTAAGTATCTCTGATGTAGGAAACTTCGTTTTTGAAAACTTAGGTAGCGGTTCTTATGAAATTACTATAACAGACGCGGAAGGCTGTCTTGCTGCTTTGAGTGATCCTCTTGTCATTGAGGATTTGCCGACGGAAATAATTCTCCAGGATCGTTTTGATATTTGTGAAGATGAAACTTTAATCCTTAGCCCTGAAATAGATCCTAATGTACCAAACAGAACTTTTAGGTGGTATAGTGGTAATGTCAACCCTGCAAATGAACTCAGCGATGGTCAAATTGACGGAAACATCAGCTATTCAATAGATGCGGATGGTTTTTTAAGTATTACTGGTCTAGAAGCCCGTAATCAGGCTTATACCTATTGGGTGACCGTAGAGGGACCTGAGGTCTGTGAGGGAGACAGCAAGGAAGTTGAAGTTTTTGTTTTCCAGGATCCAGTCTTTACTGCAGAAGCATTTGATGAAGTCTGTTTTGGCGAAGGTGGCTCTATTGTGATCAATCCAGAGGTCAATGTAACAGATTTGGAAATCAGTATCAATGGCGGTGATTTCCAAAATTATCCGGACAACAGGATAGATAATTTAAGCCCAGGAATGTATTCGCTTGCAGCAAGACATGCTTCAGGCTGTTCGTTTATTTTAGAAGAAGAGCTGATTATTGAAGGACCAGATGCTGCCTTGGAATTGGTGGATATTCTATCTTTGGATACAGAGTGTGAAGAGAATTCAGGAAGTATCTCAGGTGGGATGCGTGGAGGAATTGCTCCTTATGAAATCAGGCTGACAGATGCCTCGGGCAATCCTTTTAATTTTAACCCAGTGATCTCAGGGGATGATTTTGTTTTTGAAAACCTACCATCTGGCGAATATGTGTTGCTATTGGAGGATGCAGCTGGCTGTATTGTCCGTGAGGACCAAATCATTGTTGCAGATATACCAACACTTATTGAGGTGGATGATTTGGTGAGCATCTGTGAGGGTGAAACAGCTGTGCTTAGCCCTTCCATCGATGCAACAGGGACTAATCCGGAATTTTTATGGTTTACTGATCCAAATAGACAAAACCCTATTGCTTCCAATCAGACTGGTCCGAATGGGGAAACATATGAAATCGATGCAGCTGGAATGCTAAGGGTCAGTGGTTTGCCATCAGGCTCCTCACCATATTTCTTCTATGTGGGGGCTCAGGGAGATGGGATCTGCGGAGATGATGTGGAGCAGGTTGAAGTGCGGGTCAGCGCTTTACCTCAACTTCGGGTTTCCAATCCATCTATAGTCTGTGATCCTACAGAAACGGTAGATTTGACAAGGTACATAGAGGGTTTTGACTCAGACCTGTACGATTATATCGTGGTGGGTCCATCAGGTAACAGTCTGAGGTTGGACGAATTGGAAGAGGTTGGTCGCTCGGGGAATTACAACGTTCAGGTAAGTTTGAAGGGAACAGATTGTTATACCCCAGTGGAGCGGATTTTGGTGATCATAGCAGAAGAAGAGGTGATTGCCAATTTTGATTACCAATTGGATATAGGAGGAGGGAATATCATCGTCAACCAAGATATCAATATCCTGGAAGATGTGGAGTTTACGGATAAGTCCAGTGGAGAAGTGGTGATCTGGAACTGGGATTTCGGGGATGGGTCTGGAAGTTCACAGCAAAATCCTGTTCATCAATTTCAAGAAAAAGGAACGTATACCATACGACTGACCACTATTGATGTAAATGGTTGCCAGTCTGAGTTTACCAGGGTAGTAGAGGTGTTTGATGACTATTTGATAGAAATCCCTACAGCCTTTACTCCATCCCGTGCCGATGGGAAGAACAATTTCTTCAAACCTATGTATAGGGGAATTGCCAGTATGAAATTTTACGTGTTCAATACTTGGGGAGATTTGATTTATGAGACAGACAGCTTGGAGGATAGGGGATGGGATGGAACCTTGAATGGCACTATGTCTCCAAATGGGAATTATGTGTATAAAGCAGAGTTTGTCACCAGGGGAGGAGAAAGGATAGTGCGCACGGGTGTATTCTTGTTGATACGTTGATTGAGTTGTGATTTTTAATTCCGCTGAGGCGGACAAGTTGTTTGATTGTGCAATTGTTTAACTGATGAACTGGAAGTTGTTAAGGGTTAAGAAGTTAAAAGTTAAGGTGTGAGGGCAAATGAACTTTGAAGCGTGAACATC
>NZ_REBN01000035.1 GCF_007692705.1 Mongoliibacter sp. | reverse complement strand
AAGGGGTTAAAATCCGAAGGGTATTTACCCCGGGTGAAACTCGGGGAAAAACACGATCCCCAAATATCTAAAACTCCCAACGCCGATAGGTGTTGAATTTTTGAATATCGAATATCCAATGATGAATCCACCTGAAGGTCGGACAGGTTTCGAATAATGAAGTTATAAAAGCAGTGAGTGAAGACACTCACTGCGGCGAAGGGAGATAGTGAGGAGTGATTAGTGATCAGTGGGCAGGTAATTGAAAATGAATAATTTAAAATTGAAAATGAGAACACCCTACGATTTGTCAGGCTCAATTGAATGAATGGAGAGACCAAGGGGTCTGACCAGTAGAAGCAAATATTGAAATAATAAATATCGAATATCCGGTATTGCCCGCCTGCTTCGGGCAGGAATCATGAATTGGAAATTTAAAACGGAGAATTGAACCAAGGGTGAATCTATCCTTCTAAAGCCAAGGCCTTCCCATAATCGCCGAGGCTTTTTCCCAGGGAAAAATGGGTTTGGGCAAATTGACGAATACCCGAGGGATCAAGCTGCTTGACTTTTTGCAGCCATAATTCCAATGATTCTTCTTTACCGGACTCCCAAAAGAAGGCGAAGTCCTTATCTTTCAATAATTGATCGGTATCCCCTACTCCAGGGGAAACAATCACCGGCAATCCCATCATCAGGTACTCCCCTGTCTTGATGGGGGCCAATCCTGAAATACTTGGCGCGGCTTGCCTTAGACTCAATCCCAAATCTGCAGCGCTGAGGTAGTGAGGAATTTCAGTAAAAGCAACATTTTTGAAAATAATGGCCTTCTGGAATTCTTTTGAAAAGGCTTTTAAATCAACATGCTTGCTTATGCTTAAAATCACAAACTTACTTCTTGGATGTTTTTTCCAATGTTTTTGAAAGAGCGCCAACATATCGTCGAGCCTGTATTGTGGCCCTATGGTGCCGGTATATACCCATAGTAAGTCTTCTTCCCGCAGTTCCAATGTCTTCCTGATAGCCTCCCGATTTTCCAAATCCAGCTTGAAATGGCTTGCATCTCTTCCATTGGCTACCAAAAAAATGTTTGGGGCATTTTCCTGCCCTAGTTCTTTGCTGTGTTGTATTTTGGCAGCTTTTGACCTGACTAAAATCCTGTCTGCCCTCTGAAGCATTTTCAATTCTTCCCCATGCAGTAGCTTGTAGTAAAGTCCGTTTTTATCCATTCCTGCAAAATCCACTCTTTCCTGAAGGGGAAATCCATCTGCATCAAAAACCACCTGAACCTCTTTTTTCTTCAGCCAGTCCCAAAGCCTGTTGACCATGGTGGCGGGCATGGTACTTCGGGGCATGACCATCTCCACCCCATTTTTCTCTATGTATTGTTTGATGAAAAACACACCTCTATAAACTGCCTCCAAAGCACCCAAACCAGCAAATGGCTTTCTTTTTACTTTGTGGTGGGTATAGCTTATTTCCAGGTTTTTAGCCAGCTCAGCAATTCTTTTGACCTCATTTTTCCCAGCCCATGAAAACTGAATCACATGGGCCTGTACCTCTCCTTTTTCCTGCAAACCTTTTAGGATTGGAAAAAATAAGGATTCCAGGTAATTGGATGTTGCTGAGTCCCAAGAAATGAACAAAAGTTTTATCATGCGTTCCTTAATTGTTTTTGAATAGGCACATGCCCCTCTTTCTTCGGACAGGAGGTCTCATTTTGGACTGTCCTCCCAACGAACAAAATTCTGCTTCCTACACGATGTTATCCGTTTTGGGGTTGCCTGTTTTTCTCATAGGCCTCCCACATGGAAAGGGATTGCATACCCATACTGTCTTGCAGGCCTTTGTAATAGATAAGCAGGTCTTCCAGTATCTGTAAATTCTGTTGGGGATGTATCCCGAAATTATGAGGATGCCACCAGAGGTGGTAGGCCATTTTCTCCTTTGCAGCTTCCTGCATTTCCTTTTTGATCCTGTTGATGCGGAGTGTATTGAATACAGAGTATGACTTGAAAGGACGCAACAAACGTGAGGCAGGTAATTGTAGGAAACCACGTTTGAATTTGATGTCCAGGTCATAATAGGATTTTTTGCCCAGAGGGACAAAGGTATCCCCCGTACGGAACAGTTTCTTGAAAAGGTTTGCCTTTTCAGGACTGCTCCAAAACCAATCAGGTGGATTTGTTCTGAAAACCTTAAAACCCAATTCCATGGCTGTATTCAGAGAGGAGGGATTATATTGATTGCGCGGGAAGACAAGACTCTTGAGTGCTGTCCCGAGCTTTTCATCTGCTATCTTTTGTGCTGCTTCCAAGTCAGCCCTGAAGGCATTTTGGTTCGCTCCTTTTTCCCCTGTATAAAAATGGGCGAAGGTATGCGATCCCAATTCCTGATGGGGAGCCTGAATGATTTGTTTTACCAGTTCTGGAGCAAACAAGGCTTTGGTATCCAGTTCTTTTTGCTGTGCAAACCAATGGTAGGCTGAGTAAGTGGGGTCATTGTAATTGGGCAATACCGCCGGGTGATAGGATTTCCACTCCTCCACATTCTCCGCCATCAAACTTCCAACCGTAGCCCAGGTGGCATGTATCCCGTATTTTTGAAAAAGTTCGAGTATTTTGGGAATTACCTCCCTTGTATGGCTGTAATACTCACCCACCTCTTGAATCGGGTACTTGTCATACCTACCCCAGTGTAATTCAAAGTCAAGAGAAATAATCAGGTACCCCACGAATTCCTTATTTGGTGATTTGCTTTGCAAGTATAACTTTAAGTACTGGAAAAATTGTATTTAAGACCCATAAATATAGGAAAATCATGGCCACGGATTTGTATCGGAGGATAATGCCAAAGTTGTTTAGCAATAGGCTTCCTGAAAAAACCACGAAAAATAAAAAGAGTATTCCGTAGCCTATCACAGCGATTTGGGGGATGAATTTTTTCCAGATCCCCAAGACCAAAGCTGCCATCACAGCCAATAATGCGAGTAGGTTTTCTATTCCTGCCAATAGGAAAAATATCCCCTCCCCTTCCCAAGGCATGGGTCTGAAGAGCATGGTGAAAAAGGCGAAGGGCCAGGCATAGTTTTCCATGGGAACATAGGAGTCCGGGTTGAAGCCTTTGAGGTACTGCATCTGAAAATCCAGGTATGCCGAGACCGCTTCCCAATTCAGGTTTTGGATATGTGTAATTTGCAGCAGGGCGTACATTACGAATGTTAGCAGCAAGAGAATCACCGCAAAAGCAGTATAGCGCCTTTTCAGGGAAATAGATTCGTTTTTGATCAACCATAAGGCAAGTATAAAAAGTAAAAAGCAGGCATAAAGGGGACGAATCAGAAACATTCCTATGAGGGACATTCCAAGTATGGTTAATCCTTTTTTACTCCTATTCAATCCAAGTAGAAAAAGAACGAGGAAGATCCAAATCAGGCTTTCCTTGCCCACTCCAGCGGTCCAAAAGTGCATATTGGGTAAGAACCAGATTAGCTGCGTATAAGCGGGTAATTGAATGTTGACCTCAGATTTGACCTTGTCATATAGTGTCAGCCATGCCCAAGCAGACAGGAGTCCATAAAGGATATTTCCCAGCCAAAAAGGAATTCCCAATAGTTTTGAGGGAATGTAATTGATCCATTGGATAAAGAAAGTTCCCAAGCCCCAATGTTGCATCCATGTTTCCGCTTGTTGTGAGGTATCTGCCTGCAGGTTCCAGAAGCCCAATGCATCCCCGCCATTTTCCATGATATAGGCACAGAAAATCAGGGAGAAAATGAGGTGGTAAATAAAGAGTGTGTAGCGGAAAGGCAAAGGAGTTTTTGGTTAATAGTGAATAGTGATGATTGTCGATCAAAAGTTAAAGGTTAAAAATTTAAAATTGAAAATGAATAATTGGGGATTGTTAAAAGTTTATTCCGTTGTGGTGGACGAGGTGTTAAATGTTAAATGTTAAATGTTAAATGTTGGGGCAGAGGGAATTTTGAGGTGGTTTGATGGATTGAGGATTGATGATGGG
>NZ_REBN01000036.1 GCF_007692705.1 Mongoliibacter sp. | reverse complement strand
GGTAGTCTTCCCGCTGAAAAAGTTATTTTATGCGGAGGAGCCTGGTCCGCTGAACTTGCCCAGAAACTCGGCTTCAAACTTCCTATGATGGGTGGAAAAGGCTATAGCTTTATTCAGGAAAATCAACCCGAAATCAAACAAGCGGCCATCTTGACGGAAATGAAAGTAGCGGTAAGCCCATATGGCGAAAAAGTGAGGTTTGGGGGCACTATGGAAATAGCTGGCACTGATGAGTCTATAAACCTGAATCGGGTAAAAGGAATTTTTGAGACCATCAACCGATTTTACCCTGATTTCCTGTCTAAATTCCCGGAGGAAAGCCAAATTTGGAAAGGACTAAGACCTTGTTCACCAGATGGTCTTCCCTATATTGGCGCCGCCCCAGGTTACGAAAATGTGTGGTTTGGGACAGGACATGGGATGATGGGAGTAAGCATGGCACCAGCCACAGGCAAAATACTTGCAGACCTTCATGAAGGACATGTGAGTGCCATGGATATCAAGGCGTTTGAGGTGGGGAGATATTGAATTAGTAAATGATGCAAATTTTTTATTGTAATAGATATTACAGTAATATTCATTTCGATAAATTAAAGATGTGATCAAAAAATCATATAGGATATCCCTACCAAATTGACACGACGAGACTCTCGAGAAAAAGGTCTGTGAAAAACAGCATGTGAAATTTTCAACTTTGGGATTATTGCATATTCAAACTTGTACATGTAAGGAAACTCATTTAAAATCCCATTGTTTCCAAAAACCCTATAACCTAAGGTAAATGCCAGTTCATTTCCCAATTGATCTGATTCTACACCTATGCCCAAAAAATAATCATGGGCCACTTCAAATGAGGCTTCTCTTTGAGGAATATGTGACAAATTACCACTAAAAGCGAAGTATAAAGTGTTATTTAGCGTATAATTTTTTGGGGTCCGAAGCCTAATGTTATATCGGGGTTGAAAGAACATACTTAAACTATTCCCAAAAAGGTAGCCAACACCGAGATCAAGATTTGTCTTGGGATAGTAAGGATTTTCCCTAGAATAATAAGTATCTAAGCTTATCTCTCCTTCATCATCAATGAGCAACACCTTATTTAAGTTTCTTTTTTTATAGTGATCATACCAGTTGTTTTCCAAGGCCGCTGACTTCACCATATCATTGATCCCCGCATTTTTCAACACTTCCAATTCATCAATTTCACCCAAAAAGAAGTCTACTTCCATCAAATACGAATAGTAAGTTAGGGTTATTTGATGCCGCAATGTTGGTAGAAAATCATCTCCAATTTTGGCAAACTTACCACCCTGATTCGGTGAAACCCTCATTTCATCAGATTCTGGACTGAATATGATATGATAGTTTTGCCTTTCAAAGTCCAAGCCAATAGTCTCCAGCTTCTCCAAAAGGATCTGAACGTCTTTTTCAAAACCAAACCAACCATTAAAATCCCTTTGCCGGTTGACATCATGCCATCGGTAGGACACTTTTTTATGACCAAGAATAAAGATATCCAAGGTATCATGAGCGATATTCAATTTGATGTCATGTTGATCATAAAAATACTCCAATGGTTTTTGAGGTCCTTCCCAACTTTTGGGGTGAAAATCTAATAGCTCATACAATCCTTGTCCAAAAATTGGTAAAACAAAGGCGCAAAACATCAAAATTGTCAAAATGATCAACTTTATTTTAGTCATCTCTTTTCCTGTTTTTTGTTGAGTTCCCTTTCTCTTGCATGTATTGCTTTCGCGCTTGAATCATTTGTTCGAAAGTCAATTTTTCCACAATCATCCTTTCCTCCACCTTTTGCTCAATTTTAGTCTTTTCCAGAGCTTGCTGAAAAGCTTGAGCAGAGGGACTTAATTTTCCCTCTTCCGGCTCAGCTATTGAATCTTCCAAAACAATACTTTGCCTTAGGGTTTTGGATTGTTTGCTTTTCGATTCGTGTGAAACACTATCTAAAACAGAGCTGGCAACAACTGAAGACTCCTCCATTTTTTCTATGGATTTGGGGTCTGATATGGTATTTCCCCTCTGTTTTTGCATCTCTTCACTATTTGGTTTCTCAATAATCAAATCATCAGAATAGGTGCTAATTGAGGTAAGTACATAAACTGGCGGTTCAGATTGACTTGGTTCAAAGAACCAGCCGACAAAAAGAAGCAGAGGAATTAATGCAGCAGCACTCCAATACCACCACCCAATTGGTTTTCTTTTAGGTTTACTTTGAATCTTGGCCCAAACCTCTTCTCTCCTGAATTCAATCCCCTCGGGGATTTTGGCTCTCTGATCTATATTTTCAAATGATTTTCGAAGCATTATTCCTGCTGTTTGCAATGAACAATTTCTTTAAGTAATTCTTGGCTTTACTCAGCTGAGACTTGCTTGTCCCTACTCCTATCCCAAGCTTTTCTGAAATTTCGGGATGCGTATAGCCTTCAATTTCATACAGATTGAATACTGTCCTATATCCTTCCGGTAATTGTAGGATCAAAACAAACAGCTCATCTGCTGATATTTTATCCAAGACATCTTCAATTCCGATAGCAATGGATTCATCCGGTTCTACCATCATCGGACTTCTCTTTTGCTTTCGAAGGCAGATCAAGCACTCATTTACGGTGATTTTTCTAGCCCAGGCTTCAAATGAACCTTCCCTTTCGAATTCAAATCGATCAAGGCACCGAAATACCTTAAGCAAAGCACTTGAAAGAACATCTTCAGCATCTTCCTGATGCTTGAGGTAGCGAAGACAAAGCATAAACAAGGATTTGCTAATGGAATCATAGAGCAACCGTTCTGCTTTCTGATTACCTTTTACCGCTTCCTCTATGGTTTGTTTATCTACCAAATTGCTTTGCTCGTTTTTTATAAAAATGCATCCTTTCACCAAAGGGTTGCCTGTGATAATATAATTTTTCAAAATATATGTATCCGCGAATTCTCCAATAACCTATCAAACTAGGGTTGGAAAGCAAACCAATCTTAATTCTGTAAAATAGTTTCTCTGGATTTGATTGCAGATAATCATATTTCAAAAATTTTGTTTTCCTTGTCAATGATCCCCCTGATAAAAAGAAGAATGCGGTCTATTTCTTCCCAAGAAAACCCCAACCTTAACTGGGAATGGGCCAAAGCATCCCTCAATTTCCCGATAGCATTCATCATATCCACCCAATTATCCCGGCTAAAATCAGGATCGAATTTTTTAAACCTTTGATTTTTGGAAAAAATGGACCCTAAGTCTCCAAACTGTAAGCATTGAACCAAGTCTATCTCTTCTTTCCTTTCTTTCTTCCATTCATATAAACTAATGGCCTGCTGAAGCCTATTCTCGGATAAACTCTCCTGCCAGTTAGGGATATGATGCCTCACCAAATCCTTTAAGTGTGTTTCAAGAACGCTTATTAATCCAAAAATACCGATTCTAAGTGGTATTTTATCCAAATCTGTACGAGTGACGATATAGCTCAATTTCCCCGATTCATCTGGAATAAAATATTTGCGCTTTCCTAATAGAAGTCTGAATGCAGTCAAAATTGGAGTGTTTTCAGGCATTAAATCAACCTGGCTCACAGGACTTGGCTGCGCATCTCCTTTGTCGTATTTCAGCCATTTACCTTGATCAAAAATCACCGCAGTATTGAAATTGAGTTTTGCCATTTCTTCCTGATAGGATGACAGATCAAAAATCTTGAGATTTTCTGCAATAGTCATCACTGTAATCTGCTCTTCAAAAAGCAATCTCAAGCGGTCCATGGAGTTTTTTGCAGAGTTCATTAATTTTTTAGTGATTTTAAATTCAGAGTAAGTATTTTGAACCAATATAAGCCTAGTAGATTAAACAAACATGAAAGTAAATAAAAACGCACTATTCGTTCTACTGTTGTTTCTGATTTCCTGTAATCAACTTTCTTATGAATATTCAGGCTATAATGTGGGAAATATCGAAATCGCACGGGATGATTATGGTGTACCACACATTTTTGGCAAATCGGACCCTGATGTTGCCTATGGCCTAGC
>NZ_REBN01000095.1 GCF_007692705.1 Mongoliibacter sp. | reverse complement strand
ATAGAGGGAATGCTGACCTTGATTGTGGTTTTGACAGGAATTTATTTCCTGGGCAAGGCGTATCGGATGTGGAAGAAGAATAAAGGCTAGACGGATAAATTTAATCAATCAAAAAATACTTATCTTATTTATTATTAACCAAATACAAAACCTATTTACCACTACCGATTATAAACTTCCCAAAAGAAGATTCACAAATGAAAGATCAACTCAGACCCATCATCCTCACCGCTTTTTTGGGAATCCTCTTTTTCTCCTGTCAAAAAGAAATACCGCCCCCTAAGCCTCCCAATATCCTTTTAATCATGGCGGATGACTTGGGCTATGCAGATATGGGTTCCTTTGGAGGAGACCTTCATACGCCAAATTTAGATCAGTTGGCCCAAGAGGGCATTCGATTTAGCCGTTTTCATACTGCCCCATTTTGTGCCGTGAGCCGTGCCATGTTACTTTCCGGGAATTTCAATCATGTGGCAGGTATGGGTTCACAGGATTTGGTTACGGGAGTTCCTGGATACGAAGGAAGACTCAGCGACCGTATTGTTCCCCTGCCCGAACTGCTCCGCTCAGCGGGCTACCATACTTATATGGCGGGGAAATGGCATTTAGGCATTACCCCTGAAGCCAATCCTGCCAACAAAGGTTTTGAAAAATCTTATGTAACGATGGAAGGAGGAGCCAACCATTACAGTGAAAGGGGGATTTTTCCCGATACACCCATTTCTATTTACACTGAAAATGGGGAAGAGGCCAATTGGCCTGATGGTGCTTATTCCACGGATTTTTATACGGACAAACTCATATCCTATATCGATGCCGATCGGCAGGATGGACAGCCCTTCTTCGTTTTTGCCGCTTATACTTCCCCGCATTGGCCACTGCAGGTAGATTCAACATATTGGAAAAAATACGAGGGCCGCTATGATGCTGGTTACGAAGCCCTTCGGGAAAAAAGACTGGAATCGCTCAAAAAAGCCGGGATGATACCTGAATACGCCCAAGTCCCACCGCTTCATCCTAGGGTCAAACCTTGGGATTCGCTTTCCCCGGAGGAGCAAAGGAAGGAAGCCCGAAAGATGGAGCTCTATGCCGGCATGGTGGACAACCTCGACTACAACATCGGGAGGTTGATTTCCCACCTAAAGGAAATCGGCCAATATGAAAATACGCTGATTGTATTTCTGTCAGATAATGGTGCTGCCGCTGAGGACTTCTACTACCATGACTATTTTGGACCTTTTCTCCAGGAAAATTATTCCGATGCTTTCGCCGATATGGGCCAAGAAAACTCCTTTATATCCTACGGTCCCCAATGGGCAGAGGCCGGTGCCTCACCCTTCAAATACTTCAAAGGCTATACTACTGAAGGGGGAATGAATGCCCCCATGATAATCTCCGGTCCGGGCGTCAGCCCCAAAAACCAAATCAACGATCAATTTCTCAGCATCATGGATCTGGCTCCGACTTTCTACGAACTTGCAGGAATAACCTATCCCAAAACCTGGAGAGGGAAAGAAATTGCAGGATTGGCCGGAAGTTCACTGCTTCCGGTTTTAAAAGGAGATCCAAAACCTATTCATGATTCCACTTATGTTTTTGGCTTGGAACACCGGGGTGATGCCATGCTCCGAAAGGGAAATTGGAAGCTTTTGAATACCTCAAAACCTTTTGATTTAAAAAATTTCGAGCTCTACAATTTGGAAACTGACCTCTCTGAACAGCAGGATCTGAAAGAAGCACATCCTGAAAAATACGAGGAAATGTTACAGGAATGGGAGAAATTTTCAAAGCAAGTAGGTATCATTACTCCTACACCGAAACAAGGAGAAGGTCTTCATTAAAACAAAGATTACTATGAAAAAAAGCATGCTTTTCCTGATCGGATTTTTGATAGTCACTTTATCACATGGGCAGGATAAAGAAATTGCACAAATCCTTGCGCAAAGAGAAGCTTCCAATCAGGCACTTCGGGCTTTTGATGAGGATTTGAACGCGACCTTTTCTACGGAAGACGCCTTGATTACCACAGGAGCAGGTACCTTGATTTCCGGAAAAGCGGAATTGATGAAATATATACAGGAATCGACCGGTCCGAGAATGTATTGGATCCGGACGCCTGATGAAGTCATTGTCAATCCTATAACTAACTTGGCCTGGGAAATGGGAACCTGGAAAGGATACCATGAAGATTCCGAGCAAGCCGTAGTTGGTGGGAAGTACTCCGCCCAATGGACCAAAGCATCCGGAACATGGTTGATTCATTCGCAATTATTTGTCGCACTGGAAAATTAAACGGATGAAAAAAAACCAAGCCCCCGAAACAGAAAAAGACCTTTCCAACAAAGAGTTCATCAATACCCTAAAAAAGAAGAACTGGAAATCCTATTTCAAGGAATTCTTTATGCTCTTTCTGGCGGTGTTTTGTGGTTTTCTGGCGGAGAATTACCGGGAATCCCTCAGTACCCGAAAAATTGAAAAGGAATATATACTCTCTTTGATAGAGGACTTAAAAACGGATACGACTAACCTTAGCAGGTATAGCTCCTTCCGAAAAGAAAAAAGCGTGCTCATGGATTCTTTGGCAGGAATGATGCTTTCAGAAAACCGAATTTTGATGGGGAATGAAATTTATTTTTTAGCCCGGCAAGTGTTCAATGAACAGGCATTTTTCTACTCCGACGGTACCATACAGCAACTTAAAAATGCCGGCAACCTTCGGTTGTTGAGAAAAAGAAACGTCGTCAACACCTTGCTCACTTATGAGAAAAAGGTAAAAGAGCTCGAGGAATGGGACGAGAATGACAATAGAACCAAATCCACCTTCCGCGAAATGGGTGGAAAGGTTTTTAACTCCTCAGAATTGAACAAGACTATGGATTCCGATATGAGATTCGTCATGCCTACCGACAACCCACAATTGATTACCGATGATTTTGCCACGATCAATGAGATTGCTTTCCAAATCCACTACCTATCCAAGATGACCAAAGGCAATAGCTTCAGAGCGGAATTCCTGCGAGACGATGCTATTCAATTATTGGAATTGATTCATGCCGAATATAAACTAAACTGATGATGGAGAACCCACCAATAAGCCCAAATCAAACCATTGAAGAGAGCAATCCAAAAGAGCCAATCTTCTCTAAAAAGAGAAACTGGAAATTTCTGAGTGCAGCTTATACAGCCCAACCGATAATCATTAAATAAGGAATCCTATGATCAAAATCTTCCTTAAAGGTATCCAGCTCATTGTCATCCTGACTTTTGCTTTTGAAGCGATGGGGCAGAAGAATCTTGTACCTGTCATCAACCAACAGGAAAAACACTTATTGCTTTCAGTAAGCAATGGTAAAACATACAATCTATTTGTCTCACTTCCCAAGCACTATGATGCATCCGATAGCGTCCGTTATCCGGTACTGTACCTTTTGGATGGGAGTTTTTCATTTCCCATTGCCCATGCTACCAGGACCTTATTGGATATGTTTGGGGAAATTGAAGACCTGATTATCGTAGGAATAGGTCATGAATGGGAGCGTTCTTATGAACCTTGGATGACCAATCGCTGGGAAGATTACACTCCTTCTTCGGATCCCAAAAGCGACATCAGTCCTGCCTACCTTCAATATTTCGACCTGCCTGCAGGCTCCTTGGTATCAGGAGGCGGGGCGGTTTTTCTGGATGTCATCCGAACCGAAATCATTCCATTTATAGATTCCCATTACCATACCAGCGGGGACAGGGGCATTTCGGGACATTCCTTTGGGGGTTTGTTTGCCGCAAATTGTTTGCTGACAGTATCAAATCTATTTTCCCGTTTTGGTATTCTTAGCCCTTCATTTTGGTGGAACAGGGATGAAATATTTGATCAGGAAAAATCCTTTTCTGCCAAAAACAGCAGCTTGGATGCTCAGGTATTTATGGCGGTTGGAAGTTTGGAAGGCCCATCCATGAACACAAAGATGAGCGCTTTTGCAGATTCGCTCCAAAGCAGGAATTACCAAGGACTGAATCTGACTACCCATATTTTCGAGAATGAAAGCCATAATTCGGTTGTAGCTGCTTCTATCAGCCGGACATTGAGGGTTTTATATGGAAAAAAGCCATAAAGAATGATGAATTAATAATCTTATATTGTAAACACCCATGCTTAAACTCTTCCGCAAAATCCGCCAAAAACTTCTCTCTCAAAACCGGATCACCCAATACTTAGCTTACGCTATTGGTGAGATTTTTTTGGTTGTGATAGGGATTCTG
This sequence comes from Mongoliibacter sp., assembly GCF_007692705.1. Classification (GTDB taxonomy): domain Bacteria; phylum Bacteroidota; class Bacteroidia; order Cytophagales; family Cyclobacteriaceae; genus Mongoliibacter. The sequence goes on along the minus strand of NZ_REBN01000095.1, from coordinate 13,696 downwards.
ATCGCGCTGCAGATCAATAACTGGAATGAAGACCAAAAACTTCAAAAAAAGGAAAAATTATACTTGGACAGACTCAAAGAAGAGGCATTATGGAATTTCGATATTCTTGATAATCAAATTAAACTGTATGAAAGTAACGCGTCGAATCTGGATTCTCTTGCTTTTTTATTGAGCAATGCGGCTTCAAAAAATGAACAGTTTAGAATTCCTGCTACGCCTTTTTTTATGAGTGCATGGCTTTTGAAAAACTCTGCCTATACCGAGTTAGTATCCTCCGGTTCATTGGGTATTCTCTCTGATGTGAAATTGCGCGAAATGCTGGATGAAGTAGCTAGCTTCCAAACCCGTTCAATCGAGACACTCCAATATTGGAGAGACCTATCGGTTGCAGATGCCCGTCTTTTCCAGCCCTACAGAATCCAAAAAATCCTTATAATCAATGGAGACACTACCAAATCTATGAGCCTGGATTACGAACGTATGATAGGCCAAGAGGAGGTCATCGCCGGAATACAGTTTTGGAGACTCGCCAACCAAAAGTTTGCAGAAGGCATTGTAGAGTTTAGAACGCACTACTTTAAAATTCTCGAACGAATCAACTGTCTCGAAAACAACAATTGTCCAAACTGATACCATGATCCAACTCTTCCGCAAAATCCGCCAAAAGCTCCTTCAGCAAAACAAGATAGGCAGTTACCTCAAATACGCCATTGGTGAAATCTTCCTTGTGGTAATCGGGATTCTCATTGCCTTGCAGGTCAATACTTGGAATCTGCAACGGATTGAAATACAGGAAAAAAGCAAGCTGATCAAATTGCTTCAAGAAGAGCTAAAAGAAAACCTTAAAGAGTTTGAATCCAAGCAGAAATACATGGAAAATAGCCGAAAGAAAAACCTAATATTATTGGAGATTTCCTCAGGAGAGTCAACTTCCGAATCCATTGATAGCATTAGAAGCTATGCAGTCCAAACCCTAGCAGCATTCGCTTCTAACATTAATAGCTCCCGGTTGACAGCAAGTAAGGAATCTGGGAAATTCAGCCTCCTGAATGAGGAAGAAACCAAAGCATTGGCAGAATACGAAACTGCACTTAACAATTATAAAGAGGCTATTTCTAAGTCTTTTATATTTTTCACTGAAGATGGAAATGAATTAATGATTCGCTTTGGATTTTTTAAAGTCATCCACCCGGCATTGTTCAATGAAGAAAATTTTCCCGAACACAACCAGCTAGTCTTATCTGATTCGGAATTGTTTTCTTATTTAAGGCAGCCTGAAACATATCGAACACTTCATAAAAATTATCTAAGCCAATCTGTAGATATTTTATGGTTGAGAGAACTGATTCATCTAATTAACGGAACATTAGAAATATTTGAAAGAGAAAGTTATGATTAGTCTTCTCCGCAAAATCCGCCAAAAGCTCCTTCAGCAAAATCGAATTACCCAATACCTGACCTATGCTGTCGGAGAGATATTTCTTGTGGTAATCGGTATTTTGATTGCCCTTCAATTAAATATTCTAAAAGAAGAAAATAAAGAAAAAAAAGCAACAGAGCAGCTTTTGCTTGGGATGCAAGCTGACTTGCATTTGGAAGCTGATCGGATTGACTTTCTGGTTGCCTACTATACTGATATTACAGATGGGATTCAACAGATTATTTTAAACTATCAGCAAAAAGACAGCAATTCCAATAAAGAGCTGGGACAATATTTCCTCAACACTTTTGAATTTCGGAAATTTTCCAAGTTTAACACCAACTATCAGACGCTTTACGGCAGTGGCCTGCTGCAGGAAATAGAAGACAAAAATCTGTCTGAAGAAATCATTACCTACTATTCCAAACAATTTTTAGAGTGGTCTTTAGAGATTTACCAACAAAAGGCCAGCGCATTTAATTTTAACAACGCTACCCAATTTGATCCGCTTGACAAACTGCATAGAGGCGCCAAGTATCAGTTTATTCCCAATTTCAGATTGGATATTGGTGATCATTATGCAACTGATTTTAAAGAATTAATCAAAGAACCTGAAGTATTGAACTTCCTTACAGACCTGCTACATCAGAGTGAATTGGTTTTTAGTAACCTTAAAGCCTATAAAGAAACTAACCTCGCTCTTTCAAACCGAATACAAAAATACCTTAATCAATGATCAAATTTTTCCGCAAACTGCCTGCCGGCAAGGCAGGAATCCGTCAAAATCTTCTCAATGAAGCTATTAGGAAAGAGATTAACACCTATTCCAGGTACTTAATTGATCTTGATGTTACCTATTCAGAGTATGCTGAGTTGCTGGAAAACAGAGTTCGGGTTTTTTTGGCTGACAAAAAAGTCCACCGATTATCTAACTGGTTTGAAAATAATGACAGTAGTATTAAAGGAGGAACATCTTTTGACTTTGTCGAAAGCAGGGTTAACCTTTCTTTCCAAAACACCGGAGTTCCAAAAAATGCTTTTGGAAGTATCCATAAAAACCAAAAACACAGGAGCCAATATTGAAATAGTCCTGACCCAAAATCAGAAATTAAAAGAATTGATCCAAAAAGAGCTGAAACAATGAAACGAATCCTATCCACCCTCAACCAAAAATGGCCGGAATACTTCCTGGAAATTCTCGTGCTGATTATCGGGATTTATGGTGCCTTTGCGCTGAATAACTGGAACGAAACCAGAAAAGATAAATTGGAAGAGCGGGCTATCCTTGAAAACCTTCAGAACGATCTGGAAAATACGATTGCTGAATTTGAATTCCTCAACGACTTAAGGAAAAGTGCCATAGATGCCAGCATTCGCATTTTTGAACTCTCTAAGGATATACCAAACAGTTCTAAATATGAGTTGGATACCCTATTCGGTAAAACCATGATCCGCCCTACTTACAATGGAAAAATGGGAACGCTTGAATTACTGTTTTCTACAGGTAAAATAAGCCTCATTCAGAATGAAGAAATAAGAGCAAAATTAATCAGTTGGCCAGGTTTGATAGAAGATTTCATAGAAGAAGAAGTCTATGCGAATGAAATTTTCATGGGGACTTTTATAGCGGAGCTTGCTAAGTATGCAGTTATACCTGAATTGTTTAACACGATTGACGCAAATTCATTTATAACCTCAACCCCTATCATCCAGAAATACCAAACTATAGAATCCTCAATCAAAAGTGACTACGGTCAACTCCTTACAAACCAAGAGTTTTTAAATCATTTGGCCCTAAGAAACACCAATTTTATTGTATCCTACGCAGAAGCTATTTCTCTTATCGATCATGCCAATCAATTAATGGAACTGATCCAAAAAGAACTGAAATGATGAAATCAAGCATGACCCGAAGCGACACACAGAGGGATGATTATATTCCATGCGAAGATTCCATGTGGCAATTAAAAAAAACAAAATATAAACACATGAAACGAATCCTATCCACCCTCAAAGAAAAAAGGCCGGAATACTTTTTCGAGATTCTGGTACTGATCATCGGTATCTATGAGGCTTTTGAGCTGTCAAACTATGGAGATGACCAAGCACGAAAACGGGCTAAAATTGAGATTCTAAGACCCTTTAGACAGGGTATGGATAAAACATTTTGCTTAATAACGAATTCAATAACAGTCCCTTTAGGGATTTGAATGGGTAGACAAACAAATTAAACAACCCCTCCGTGCCTTTAGCCCTACGCGATTTTCAGACGGTATGGAATATAATCAGCGAGTAAGAATTAATACCCTATAGACTAAAAATATAATGCTAATATTCTTCAGAAACATCCGCCAAAAACTACTCCAGGACCTGCCTGCCGGCAAGGCAGGAAACAAGGTCACCCGATACCTAGCTTATGCCATTGGTGAAATCTTCCTGGTGGTAATCGGGATTTTGATTGCCCTGCAGGTGAATAACTGGAACGAGCAACGAAAAAGCCGTGAGGCTGAAATCAATTTTTATGCTGCACTTTTGGATGATTTGGATAAGGACAAAGTTAAAATCGATCAGCTCCACGAATTTTACAGTCATCGGGTTGAAGTTTTGACTTGGTTATTGGCCCGGGTGAGAAATCCCGCACTTGAGATAAATGGGCAGGAGTTTGGTCAAAATGTCGAGCCGCTTTATTACAATGAAACTGCCATCATTTTTGATGCTGCTTTCGATGCTTCCAAAAGTTCAGGGGCTTTTAATAATTTTAAAAACAAAACCCTGCTGAAACAGATGATCCAATATTATTCCGAATTCCAGATGATTGAAGGCGTCATGACTTCCACCTTACGATTGATTGAAACGGCGTTTGAACCCTTGATGGCTCCTCTCCCCAAAAATTATTTATCGGGAATTTCGTCGGATTTGGTCATAGCAGAAGGAGGGAACAAATTCTTCTACGAACATTTGGGTCAGGTCAAAGATGAACGAAACATTTTTCCTGATCCGATCATCAGGGAATTTATGCAAAACCCGGAGTTTGAATCTTACCTCGTCGGGGATTTGGGAAGGGCTTTTAATTCCATCGCCCGTTTAAACAAGAGGCAACAGCAAATTGATAGCCTCCAAGCCGAAATCAACTTGTTTCTTCAGGATTAATTTTTTTGAAGAAGAATACAAAGGGGACAACAGCCAGATTATCTCTCCCCATACCGGGCAACCTGCTTTTACTGTTCCTATGGGATTTACCTCCGGAAACCTGCGTGCAGGCTTACAGTTTTTGGGAAGAATGTATGGTAAACAGATTTTGATCAGGGTGAGCTATTCCTTTGAACAGGGGACTGAGCACCGTAAATCCTCGAATTAGGGCATGCTTAAAAACACAAAACAGAACGGTAATGTGTGTTTTGCCAAATACAACTTATGAAAAAGTACACAGGATTCAAGCATAAAACACTTCCTTCAAATTCTCTTCGGAAACTTTTACCCATCATTCGGACAATAAATGAGGTCTTTCGTCCCTATTGGTTATTATTTTTTACTGGATTTTAGGTAATTATAAGGGAGTAAATTTTTAACCACTTAAAGAATACAAACATGAAAATCTTAAAATTAATTATGGCCTTGGTGTTCGTTATGACACTGACACCGATAATTTCCAATGCCCAAGACCAAGATATAACCTTGGAATTTGCAAATGCAGCAACAGCCATGGAAGTTGTACAGAAATACACCAAAGCACTTCAGGTAGGCGATGTGGCTACTATGAATGCCCAATTTGCGCCAAATGCGATGATTTATGGAGTGGGAGGAGCTTTGGACTCTCTCACGGTTGCCCAGCATAGGGAATATTTTACCAATAGTACCAATATATATAGGCACAGTCTTTCCCAAGAGCTTTATCTACCTGTGAAAGTGACCAATAACTGGAACGAAGGGGAATGGGTCTTGTCATGGGGTGTCAATACCCTCACTGATAAGACTACAGGTAAAACGATACCTATTCCCTATCATACCGCAAGTTTGGTTTCAAATGGCAAAATTACAAGAATGACCTATTGGTATGACATGTTGAATGTTGTGCAAAGTCAGGGATTTGAGATTACACGACCTTCTAATTAATCTCTTATGGCTGTTGGACTTGAAAAGATCCAATAGCCATAATTTTTGATTCATCCCCTTAGGCCTAACAAGAATCAAATGGCATTAAAATAACTTATTTCTACCTAAAGCCAGTGCCTCATTACCATATGACCAATAATAAGATATAGTAATAAAGCAGATTACATAAATTTTTCAAACCTACAAATATGTATTTGATAAAGATAAAAAATGATTACCTTATATAGGATTAAAAGAAATTTTATACAATATATTATTAGAGAAGTAATATTAATTATTTGATAGATTAAACAAAATAAAAACTAATAAATAATTAAATAATAAGAATCAATTTAAAGCTAATTACTAAATGATAATTTATGGAAAAAAAAGTATAAGAGTTTCAAAGAGGATTAGTAAGAAAAGTGAAAATGAGTTCGAAAATAAAACATATAGTAAAGAACAAGAATAAATAAAAGTAACAATTATGCGATTTTTAATAGTAGACGATGAAAAAGATGTAGAGATGCTGTTCCGTCAAAAACTTCGAAAAGAAATCCGAAACGGAGATATTGAACTGGAATTTGCTTTTTCCGGCCGGGAGGCCTTGGATTTTCTCAGGAACCACACTCCTCCTAACGTGATGTATATTTTCTCCGATATCAATATGCCAGGAATGACGGGCCTCGAGCTTCTTGATAAGGTAAAGGCAGAATTCCCTCAGATTGAGATATCGATGATTTCTGCATATGGAGACAGTGAAAATTATGACAGGGCCATCAAATCTGGTGCTAAAGGTTTTTTTGTAAAACCTATAGATTTCAACTCCTTGAAAACTGAGGTGAGACAGATTATTGAAGACGCAAAATAAATAGACATGGTCAAAAATATTTTAAATTAAGTCCAGAACACATTTAATTAAATCAATAGACAATTATGGGATATAAAGTAATCATAAGCAGTTTCCTTATTACCTTCTTCTACGTTCTTTCGATATACAATCAGGAAAGCGCTTTTATAGGAATTGAAGTGGATCCGGAACAAGGAAGGGTGGAACACAGGGTAGTGGTAAAAATCATTAACAATGAATGGAGGGTCGTATTGGAGGGAAATAATTCCAAAAGTGATGTCACTCTGAGAAGAGGAGACCGTATCCGTTGGGTAGTTGAAGGCTCTGATGCCTCTTTTGCATTTCCTGATTCAAGAATTTTTGGTCATGAAACTAGGGAGGTAAAAGCAGGCAATCCTCTGGTGATGGCAGTTTCAGCAAATAGCCCCAAAGGTACATTTCCATACACAGTATTTATCCATGAATCGATGACATACGCGAGGGGTCAGTCACCGCCTAGAATTATTGTTAGAAATTGAAAATTAACTATTCCTTGACAATACCAAAGACCCAATAGATTAAGTCAAAATATATATTGACTATCTATTGGGTCTTACTTCAAAAATGGAAATATACAAATTCACAAGTCTCAATGAAGTATGTAAAACCCATCATACTTAAATCAAAAAAAATGAGTGCTGATATAAATACCTTTGGTTCTCACCCCGAAATCCGATTGAGAATAAAAACAGCAAAATTGATTGCTTTCTGCTTCCTAGCCTGTTTGTTGGCTTGCCAAGACATTATTGATCATGAAAACAAGGATAGCTTTGATAAGCTGACTGAAACCTCCACCCCAAACATTATTTTTTTAGATAGCCTTTCGGTTCCATCTCAACCTCAAAAAATGTGGTTGAATGAAAACCTACCTCCTATCTCGATTCCTATCCCTCAAAATAATCTTGAAACTTTTACTTATCAAGATGGGGAAGGTGAAACCCGCATCATTTCTCCACCTAGAGTACTTCAGAGACCTTTTCTTAAGAATGAAAAAGGAAAGGCAATCTTGGATGATAAGGGAAATAAGTTTTTCATGGGTGATGGTGGGCTTTCTCATTTCACCACCTTTACAACTGATGAGGGGCTTGCTTTAGACAACATTACTTCTTCTATAGTAGACAGTTCAGGAAATATTTGGTTTGGAACTTGGGGGGGAGGAATATCTAAATATGATGGGATTTCTTTCACCAATTTTACTACTGCCCATGGACTCTCAAATAACTTGGTTCACTGCCTTGCTGAAGATACATATGGGAACATATGGATTGGAACAGAAGGAGGTGGGATTTCCATTTATGATGGTTTCTCATTTATACAAAAAACCACATCTGATGGACTCATCCATGATATAGTCTATGGAATAACCCCTGATAGCAAAGGAAATGTCTGGATTGCAGCAGGAAGTGGTGGAGCTTCTAAATATGACGGAGATCGCTTTATCAATTTCGATAAAGGTGATGGACTACCTGAAAGCTCAATTATTAAAATTGCAGAAGATGACAATGGATATATCTGGTTTGGAACTGGAAGTAAAGGTGTTGTCAGATACGATGGGAATGACTTTTTATCATTCACAGAAGTTGACGGATTGGCTGAGAATTCAATCCACAGTATAACCAAAGACCGAAATGGGAATCTTTGGTTTGGAACCATTGGAGGTGGGATCTTCAGATACGAGGAAAATAACACTTTATCAGAGAAGGGAAGCTTCAAGAATTTCACAACTACTGACGGATTAGGACATCCTGAAATTTGGGATATCAAAGAAGACTTAGAAGGCAACTTATGGTTTGCTACAGGAGGGAATGGTGTATCCAAGTATGATGGAAAAAAGTTCACAAACTATTCCGCAGCCCAAGGCTTGCCAGAAAACGTAGTGTATAGCATTTCTATCGATAAGTCAGGGAATATTTGGTTCGGGACTGCTGGAGGCGGAGTTACTTTGTACAACGGTACTGATTTTTACAATTTCACCTCAGAATATGGTTTTATTAAAAATCGTGTTTATAGTATTATAGAGGACAATAACGGAGATTTGTGGTTTTGTACAGATGGTGGTGGAGTGACGAAATATAACGGGGAATCATTTACCTACTTCACTACCGAACAGGGCCTCCCCCACCCTCTTGTTATCAGCGCATCAAAAGATAAAAATGGTCACCTTTGGTTTGGGACTGGGGGAGGCGGACTTGCTTTATATAAAGAAAAAAACAAAAACAATACGAAATCAAATTTCACATCCTTTAGCACAAAAAATGGCTTGCCAAATAATGTGATCTACGCCATTGAAGAAGGCAAAGATGGCACCTTATGGCTGGGTACAGGAGGTGCCGGCTTAGTGAAATTCGACTGGAATACTGTGCCTGAGGAACAGGCAGGATTTACTGCATTTACCACAGAACAAGGTTTGGCTTTCGACTATGTTTACAGCATTCTTGAAGACAGTAAAGGAAACTTATGGATAGGCACTGGTGGTGGCGGCATTTCCAAGTTTGATGGCAAATCTTTTAAAAATTACAACACTGCAGATGGCCTTTCCAATGATATTGTTTGGAGTATCATAGAGGATCGAGTAGGAAACCTCTGGTTTGCGACACAAGGCGGAGGAGTTTCCAGGTTTGATGGCAAGTCTTTTAGCAGTTTCACCAAGAGAGAGGGTCTGGTAGATGATACTGTCTATGACCTCTTAGAAGATGGCGACGGAAATATTTTCATTGGAACCAATAAAGGCTTCACCGTTATCCCCGCCTCAGTGGCTTCACTCCCATTTAACCAGATGGCCGGTAGCCTTGAGCATTACAACACATCAAACGGCTACCCTGTAAAAGACATCAACAAAGGAATTCTCCTCGACAGCCAAGGATATATTTGGGCAGGGAATGGCAGTGACAAGACCGGTTTGGTGAAATTGAACTATCAAGCATTGAGAAAAAAGAAAACCAAACCTTCCGTAAAGATCAAAAGCATAAGTATTTACGAAAAACCTATCAGTTGGGTATCTTTAGAGCAAAGCCGGTTGGGTGAAAAGACCTCAAAAGATTCCTCATTCCCAGCTTATATAACCGATGAGGTCCGCTTATTTGAAAGAGAACTGAGTATTGAGGAAAGAACATCTCAAGCCGAGGAGTTTTCAAAAATACAGTTCTCCAATATCAGGAGGTTTGAAAATTTTCCTGAAAAACTAACCCTCCCCTATTCCCAGAATCAAATCACCATAGATTTTGGAACAAATGAACTCGCTAGGCCAAATTTGATGGAGTACAGGTATATCCTCGAAGGGTATAGCAAAACATGGAGTCCTCCAGTAGTAAACAACCGGGCGGTTTTTGGTAACATTTGGGAGGGCGAATATAAATTCAAAGTAATGTCTCGCTATACAGGTCCGGCAGAAGGCGAAGGAAAAGAATGGTCAGAGGCAGCTACATTCACATTTTCAGTGCTTCCACCCTGGTATAGAACCTGGTGGGCTTACCTGATATACTTTTCTATCCTACTGATCATCATCAAAAGGGTACATTTAATTCAAAAGACCAAAACGATACGCAAAGAGAGAGAGCGTATTCAACAAAAAGAACTGGAACAGGCTAAAGAAATCGAAAAGGCCTATGCTGAATTGAAATCTACCCAAGCACAGCTCATCCAATCTGAAAAGATGGCAAGCCTTGGGGAGCTCACCTCTGGCATTGCTCATGAGATCAAAAACCCGCTAAATTTTGTGAATAATTTCAGCGAGGTAAGTGCAGAAATGATTTCTGAGATAAAAGAAGAAAGAGCCAAGAATCAAGACGAAAGAGATGAGACTTTGGTAAGTGAAATCCTTGAGGATATCGAAAAAAATCTAGAGAAAATTCAGCATCATGGCAAACGTGCAGACTTAATCGTCAAAGCCATGTTGGAACATAGTAAATCAGGTTCTGGTGCGGTGGAGCTGACAGACCTCAATACCCTAATCAAAGAATACTTGAATATTGGGTATCAAGGTTTTAAAATCAAAAACAAAGAAGTCAAAATCGACTTGAAAACCAACTTTGACAACTCAATTCCCAAGATGAAACTGGTCCGCTCTGATATTGGTAAAGTCTTACTGAATATTGTCAATAATGCTTTCTATGCCTGTGCTGAGCGAAGTCGAGGTGCCGTTGGGGCAGTGCATGCCCTGTCCCTGCCACCAACTGTACATCTCACCACCAGAAACCTTGGCGACAAAATCGAAATTTCGATCTCCGACAACGGCTCCGGCATACCCGATACCATCAAAGACAAAATCTTCCAGCCTTTTTTCACCACCAAACCAACTGGCCAAGGTACGGGATTGGGTCTCTCCTTAAGCTACGATATTGTGAAGGCCCATGGCGGGGAGATAAAAGTGGAAAGCCTGCCTACCGGCGAGGCAAGCCTGTCTGCTGAAGGCCACGGAACAAAGATGACCATCATTTTACCAGTAAAAGATTAATTTATGAAGTTAAACAAAGATCAACTCGCCGATGCTCGAAAGATTTACGATATCTATTGGCACAGCTATTTGCATGGAAATTTGGATGCTTATGCATCCACGCTCGACGAGGACTTTGAGATGATCGGCACTTCGGAAAGCGAAGTGGCACATAATAAAATGGAAGGTATCGTCTTTTTTAAAGCGCAGCTGGAGGAAGTGGTGGGAAAGGCAGATATGAGAAACCGCCAAATCTCTGCAAAACCTGTAAGAGATATGGTGTTGATCAATGAGACCTGCGATATCTATGTTTTGGGCGAACCGGAATGGACGTTTTATTCAAAAGTAAGGCTATCGACAATCCTTCATGAAACTGATTCCGGCTGGAAAGTGATTCAGCAGTATGGGTCATTACCCGCTATGCGTGTGCAGGAAGGCGAAACCATAGCCATCGATAAAATCAGCCGGGAGAACATCGAATTGCGAGATGCCGTGAAAAGGCGAACCGCTGAGTTAGAAAACAAAAACCGGGAGCTGGAGATCGAAGCGGCCCTGGAAAGAGTGCGGGCCAAATCCATGGCCATGAAAACCCAGTCAGACCTCCTTGGTATCATAGAACTCTTTGGTGAACAATTGATTGCGGTAGGGATAAAATTTGCCCTGGTCGCTTTTATGGAAGGACCCATCACAAAAACCAGGGACTGGGATTTGTGGAGCTATTTACCGGAGGTAGGAACTCCGACTCAAAAGGTTTTAATCCCCTATATAGACCATCCATACTTCCTGAAAACAGCAAAAGCTGTAGAAGAGTACCAAAAAACCGGAGAGCCCATCCAGGTAAAAATACACACGAAGGAAGAGAGGCATACATTTCTCCCTCACTTCTTTAAGCATTCACAAATCTTGCCTGATGAAGTTAAAGAATTTCTCTACGCCAATGAGGGGGAGACCATTGTAGATGCATTTTTGGGAGAAATAACTGTTTCTATGACGAAACATGATACAGAACCCTATACAGCAGAGGAACTTGCGATTTTTGAACGCTTTGCAAAAGAGTTCAGGCAAACCTATATCCGCTTTTTGGATATCAAAAAAGCAGAAGAGCAGGCTCGTGAAGCGCAGATCGAAGCATCACTGGAACGCGTTCGGGCAAAAGCCATGTCCATGCAAAATTCTGACGAATTGGATGAAGTGCTCTCCGTACTCTGCGAGCAATTTGATGTATTGGGAATTTTGCCCATGTCCACACATATGACCGTTTTCAATTTTGATAACAACACCTTCACCTTTCGTGAAACAGGGAAATACGGAGATCGCAGTTTTGGAGAGCAAACCGTGGATCTCGATGCCATGGATACCTGGAAAGATACGGTAGATAAATGGAAGGCAGATAAGGCAACCGATGTCAATAAGCTGCACTTTCCAACGGATACGCTAGCTCAAGTCTGGGAAGTGTTTCATGAATCGTTTGCCTCCATGCCCGAAGAATCGCGTATTACCCCCGCTGATTATCCTGACGGTATTTATCATACGGCTGGCAAACATCCATTTGGATATATCGGTATGAATCAGACTCGCCCGGCAAGTCCGGAAGAAGAACAAATTGTCATCAAATTTGCAAATGAATTTGGCCGTGCCTATCAACGATTCCTTGACCTTCAAAAAGCCGAAGATCAGGCAAAGGAAGCTCAGATTGAAGCGGCCTTGGAACGGGTCAGAGCCCAGACCATGGCCATGCACAGCAGCGAGGATGTGGGGAAATGTGTTGTCAAGATGTTTGCTGAACTTACCTCCTTGGGCGTGGATGAAGGTACCCGCTTTGGTATCGGCATCCTGAACCATGACAATGAAAACAATCAGCTCTGGACTGCCCGAAAAGACGGAGAGGAAGTCAATATGCATATTGGCCACTTGGAAATGAGCTGGCATCCCTTGCTAAAAAGTGCCCGGGAAGCTTGGAAAGCGCAGGTTTCTTTTCATAAGTATATATTGGAAGGTGAAGATTTGATCAACTATTACAAAATGCTCAATACTGCGCCTGACTATAAAATTCAGATTCCTTTAGAAAAATTACCCAAAAAAGAGATCCAACATTGTTTTATATTCGAGCATGGATTTTTTTATGCGTTTACGCCCCATGAATTTCAACCCGAGTTAATTCAGATTACCAAGCGGTTCAGTTCGCTTTTTGAACAGACCTATAGAAGGTATCTAGATCTGGTAAAAGCAGAAGATCAGGCAAGGGAAGCCAAGATTGAAGCCGCTTTGGAAAAAGTCCGCTCCCGTTCCTTAGCCATGCACAATAGTGATGAGCTCACCGAGGTGGTTTCGGTGCTTTTCGAAAAATTAAAAGACCTTCAAGTTCCCTTTACCGCAGTTGGCATTGCAACCCGTATTGAGGGTTCAAAAGACCTGAATGCTTTTGTGTGTGGGCAGAATGATGAAGGCCTGGTCATCACCAATTACCGGCTCCCTTACTTTGATAACATCTTAGCAAAGGATTTCTGCAATGCGCTTGAAAAACAAATAGATTTTTTTGTTGGCCATTATTCCAAACAAGAAAAGGATGCTTTTTATGAATATTTAATTGAAAATACTGCTGAATTCAGGCATTTGCCCGAGGATATCAAGCGCATGATATTCGATAGCACTTCCTACACTGTTACGATCATAGCGGTTAATAACGCAACTTTTAATATCAATGATTTTGAAGGAAAAGTTTTAGCAGATAACGAAATTGAAATCATCAAACGCTTTGCCAGGGTTTTCGACCAAGCCTACACCCGCTTCCTCGATCTGCAAAAAGCAGAAGCACAGGCAAGAGAGGCTCAGATCGAAGCCGCATTGGAAAGGGTGCGTTCTA
>NZ_REBN01000067.1 GCF_007692705.1 Mongoliibacter sp. | reverse complement strand
GGCTTTTTCTGAATCTCTTCAGCTGCTCTTTCCTCCCAACTTGGCATCGGTACGTCACTTCCGGCTTCTGTCAGTGGCTTTTCTACCTCTCGTCTCATTTCCGCTTTGGTTTTCAAACCATCTTTGAGGTGGTAGGTAAAAACAGCACCAAAATCCGGGTTCGGAGCAACATAATAAGAAGCTCCTTGCGAACCTTTTTGGTTGTCGAAATTCAAATGTGAACGGGGGATATACCACCATGCTTTACGGGTAGAGTAAAGTGAACCCTCTTTTTGAAGTGAAGCAGTGCTGACTTCCCTAAGGACACTATAATCATCAAATATGAAGAAACCCCTACCAAAAGATGCTCCTACCAGATCATTCTCCCGCTTTTGAATCGCTAAATCGCGGAAAGAGATCGTAGGAACGCCTCCTTCCAGTTTGGTCCACTGCCCACCACCATTGATGGTAAAATACAACCCAAATTCAGTAGCGATAAAGAGTAGTTCAGGTTTTTCATGATCCTGCACCAATCGCCAAACCATCAGCTTGTCCGGTAAATTTCCTTTGATCATTTGCCAAGTACGTCCACGGTCAGTACTTTTTACTACAAATGGCCGATAATCACCGTATTTATGATTGTCCAAAGAAACATACACTGTATTTGGATCATGTAAGTCTGCTTTGATGTCATTGATAAAAGCTCTTTCAGGAACACCCATACTACTCACTTCTACCGCACGCCAGCTTTTACCATCATCCTCAGTGACTTGTAATAGTCCATCGTCTGTGCCTGCGTAAATAAGTCCTTCAACCAAAGGCGACTCGGATAAACTTGTAATCGTACCGTAATTTGACATGGCAAAAACATCCCATGGAGAATCCCAACTTTGGGAAGCTCCCATAATCGGTAAACTCATGCGATCTTCGCCCCGGCTAAGATCACCACTAATCGCTTCCCAACTATCGCCACGGTTGTCGGATTTCCAAACACGGTATGATGCAAAATATAATCGGCTAGGGGAATGAGGGCTCACATGAATGGGAGCATCCCAGTTGTACCGCTCATGCGGATCATTCTCACCTGCCTGAGGCTGTATATCGACTACTTCACCGGTAGACATGTCCAGTCTGCTGAGCGTACCCTGTTGACGTTCGGCATAAACGATATCCGGGTTGCCCGGCTCTGTGGCGGTGGCGTGACCATCCCAGTTGAGTACAAGTTTCCAGTCATAGTTCTGGATTCCCTGCACATTGTCCGTACGCGAAGGTCCGCCGTGTGTTCCATTATCTTGTGTTCCTGCATAGATGTTGTAAAATGGCTCAGCATCATCAAGAGAAACTTTGTAGTACTGAGTAACAGGCAAGTTGGGCATAAATCGCCAATTTTTAGTGAGATCAAAACTTTCATAAAGTCCGCCATCTGTCGCCACCATCACATAGTTAGGATCGCTTTTTTTGAATGCCATGCCGTGGAAATCCCCGTGGATATGTTCCCGGTTGACAATGTGCCAATTTTTTCCTCCATCGGAAGAATATTTCATGCTGGCATCCATCATATAAATCAGGTCGAATTGATGAGGAGAAGCAAACAGCTCCATATAATAATGTGGACCTGTGGCACTGGCCACCACATCCGATGTTTGCACCCAATTCATTCCCCGATCAGCAGATCGCCAAGTCCCACCTGTTCGCCGGTCAAGTTCTATAGCAGCGTAGACCACATCCGGTTGCTGTGGTGAGATTGTCAGCCCTATTTTTCCCATTTTACCTGAGGGAAGGCCATTAGACAACTGCGTCCAAGTTTCTCCTCCATCTTCACTTCTAAAAATACCGTTTTTGATTCCTCCATCCATCATAGCCGCAACAGTCCTTTGTCTTTGCCAGGTAGTGGCATAGATCCTGTCCGGATTTCTTGGATCTATGGCAATATCACCTACACCAGTGAACTCCTCGTCACCCAGAGTCTTTTTCCAACTTTTACCACCATCTGTACTTTTGTAAAAGCCTCTTTCACCACCTGCACTCCACAAGGGCCCTTGAGCAGCCACAAATATCACGTCGCTATTGTCGGGGTGGATGATGATTTTCCCGATATGCTCAGAGTTAGGCAAACCACGCTTTTCCCATGTCGTTCCACCATCTTCTGACCGATAAATACCATCACCAAATCCAAAGTGACGTCCACCACCTTCTTCTCCGGTACCCACCCAAATGATCATTGGATCAGATGGGTCAATGGTGACGCACCCAATAGAGTACGAGCCTTCGTTATCAAAAATAGGAGTAAAAGTCACTCCTGCATTGGTGGTTTTCCAAACTCCGCCAGAACCGACAGCTACATACCAAGTGCTTTCATTGGTGGGGTCGATAGCGACATCTGCAATCCTTCCTGACATGAACGCCGGCCCAATACTTCGAAGCTGTAGCCCGCGAAAAGTTGTCTCTGAAAGCAATTCATTCACAGAAGAGGGGGTAGTGCTCCCTCTTCTCTGAGCGAACAATACAGTGCTCAACCCACAAAATAGTAAGGTCATGAGCCATGAAAAGTGTTTATTAGGATATCTCATAGATTGTTGGTTTTGGTAAGACTTATACTACAGTACTTTTAATCTAGATCAATTGGATCAAAAAATCTCCTACTTTGTGGTAAGCGGTTTTGTGGCATGTTTGGTGTTTAAAAAATTGGCTGTGTTGGAGTTCCTTCATCTGCCTACTGTGCTAAACGGAATTATTTAAATCTGCCGGTCCATCCATCTTTTGAAAAGCACATCACAAACCCCGTAATAACTATTGCAGAAAAAAGTACTTATTGGGTTCATACTGATTGGTTGATTTACAAATTGTAAATTACAATTTGTAAATCGGGAGAAGATTATATTTCGTTCTTGTTCGAACCACTCAAAAAGTTATTTTTTCCCCGTTCTTGAGTCCCCGATAAAGTTTGCCATTTTCTACAATCAGCATTTCCCCATCTTCTCCATTTTGGATACTGGAATCTACGCCAATCACTTTTTTCCCAAAATGACTACTGACAGTTTGAAAAGGTGTATGCCCTACTATGATATGCTTTGATCTGAAGTAAGCCAGAATTTCATCAATACCTACTTCACTGATTTCCCCATCAGTGAAATATCCCCGGTACCAAACCGGACCATTTGAACCCATCAAAAACAAATAGTCGTCTTCCTTATTTGCTTTTGGAGGAAAAGGACCTAAAATGTTTTCCTGAAAAATTCTATTGACTTTTTTTGCGGTCATTTTTCTTTCTATAAACTCGGGGGATATACCTGCATGAACAAAAAGCAAGTCATTGATACTAACAATGGCAGGTCGCTTACGAACCCAATTTCCTAAGACCGAATTGAATCCATAGAGTTCTTCAATTGTTATTCCTATGATCTCTGCTGCCATTACATACTTTTCGTGCAGGTATCTTATGTCACCCCTAATCACCATCAGTTCATGGTTACCAACTAAAAAATGTAACCTCCCTCCAGCTTTCTTGGCCTGATGTTCCAGTTTATAGGCCAGCCACAATATCTCAGTCACTTTATCTCCCCGATCCATGATGTCTCCGTTGATGACAAGATGTCCCTTACCAAAAACCCAGTCTAAGTTATCATTGATAACACCATGATTTTTCAAGAGCTCCACCATCAGGTCATATTGCCCATGTATATCTGAAATCACAGCCACATTTGACACTTTTCTATATTTTTGAGCGGTGCCAGGATTGCTGGTAATAGTGCTTTTGAACTGTTCTGTATCTACACCTAGGCCCATTTCCTTGGCTGGAAAATCAAGGCTGATATTGTTTTCCATTTTCAGTTTCCCCTCTTCTACCCACTTGGCATGAAAGGCGCCGTCCTGCCAAAAAATATATGGTCCCTCCGAAATCAGAGAATCAGTTTTCTGGGCAATGACAGTCGTTGAAATTACCTTGAATAAAAAAATGAAAAGTAAAATTTTGAAGTACTGTTGCATAGGATTTTTGAATATAAAAAATTTCCTTCAATATCGGAGATAACCAAATTATTTAAAATCAAATAAAGTGCTATTCATCAGGTCATTATTACGATCGGGAAACAGAAAAACCAAGCAATTTTGCCTTTATAAAAAGAATTTAATTAATATGTTTTTTTCAAATACTCAATAGAAATAGCTAATGAAGCAAAAACATCAATACATTTTCTTCCCATGAATCACTCCCCGGACTCCTCCCTCGGGCTTATCCACATCCCCATGATAGCGTGGAATCAGGTGGATATGGGCATGGGACACGGTCGGCCCTGCGGCTTCCTGGATATTGATACCTATATTAAATCCACCTGGATGGAATCTTTCCTGCAGCAATTCTTTGACATAATTGAGCATAAAAATACAGGCAGACTGCTCGCGAAAAGTGAGATCAAAATAGTTTTCCACATGACGCTTGGGGATGATGAGGGTGTGGCCAAGGGAGACAGGGTATTTGTCGGAAATGGCGTAGGCAGTTGCGGATTCGGTTATTAATTCCAAATCAACTTCAGGAAAACAAAAAGGACAATCAATCTTTTCAGGTTTAGGCTTCTGATTGAAAGGTACATATTCATAAATCTCGCAACTGTCATTTTTTAGAATGGATCTATAAGGCAAAATAACTTTGCATTGATAAGTCGGCTTTTGATGGATTTTATGGATTCGGAAACCTTCGTATACAATATCCCTCCTGACAGCAAAATAGGCCTTACCCGATGGCTTCAACAAACTTGAAACTTCCATTAATACCCTAGCCTGTTCCTCTGGCATCAGGACATTGAGTACATAAAAGCAGATGATGGTATCGAATTTCTTTTGTGGATAAGTTGGAAAATGAAACTTATCATAACCGTAGATGTCCAATCCTTTTTCTTTCAACACCTCCACATCTTTCCCAAAACCACATCCAAAATCCAAGATTTCACCTTTAAGCAAGCCTTGCCTCCAAACAAATCTTGCAGGAAAGGAGATGGCATCTCTTTCTTTGGCGGTGAGGTGGGAAAAATCATTTTTCATATTCTTTAAGGTAACGCCTTATAAGTTTAACCTTTGAAAATATTTAATCTGTGCCATTTCAGGTTTTCACGATCGGGGAAATACATTAGATTTTCGGGTAAAAGCACCTTTTTATCCTTAAGCACTTCCAAACTATAGGGGTGTTGGGAATTTTCCGAAATAAGGCTTGAAACCAAAACTTTATAATCCTCTCCGATTGAAATTAACCCTCTGTCAAATGCCCTGTGGAGATTTGGGCAAAGTGCTATTCCATTGGAAACATGATCATTTTGCCCCACACTAAATGGGACTATATGACAGGCATCAATCATCGAGTAGCCATGAACGGGAATAATCCTCATCCCGGAAATACAACAGGTATCCTTATAAATCTGGGGTATATATTTCTTGAAAAATGCTTGACGGACAAATACCTCTTCTTCTTTACTTATCCGGATTGTTTTGGTAGGATCTGAAGACTTTTTTAAAATGAAGTTTTCCCAATCCTTCAAATAATCGTTCCCAAATTTCTTCTTCATCATATAAGAGTCAATCATCTGAGGGAAATATTTTTCCAATATCGCCCTCCTGAAAAGCTGATTACAGCCCTTTTCCTGCATTAATTTGAATAATTGCTCATCAAAATTTCCATACTCCAAATGTTCAATGAGGGTGTTGATGCTTTTGATATGACCATGAATACTTTTAGCAGGTTTGGGAATCAAAAACCAAAAATGTGTTCCCTTGATATTGTCATTTTGCAAATAGAAAAATGGTTGGGTAAAATCAGCTTGATGTGGCGTATCCACCAATATCCTCCAATTCTCCTGAAATAGCCCTACAAGATCAGCAGATAATGTAACCGTATTCTCGGTAATTATTCCTTCATCAACCATCTCCAGGAAAGTCAGAAGCAATACTGGTTTATGGGGTGCAGGTCCGTACTTTGTAGACGCTCTTTTAACAGTTGTCAGCCCCTTTAGGAAAAAGTGTATAGTTTCATTATTCATATCCTTAAAAATAACTATTTCTATGAATTCACAACAGAGCATCTTGGGCTGTAAAAAGAATTAATCGATTATTTTTTATACACGCTTGATAGAAAATGTATTATCCAACTCGAATCCAATCATTCCCCCTTATTGCTCTCCTGTAATTTATAATTAGCTATCGGTATTAAGCAAACTCCCCAAAGAAGTCATCGCGGAGGGTGACAGCTTTCTTGGCGCAATGGATAAGGAGAGTATGTTGGAGTTGTTTGAGTGAGAAAGGAAGATTTATATATTGATCATTATGATTATCTGCGAGCCAATTTATAGAACGCTGATGACGCAGATAGGGCAGATGACCACAGATAAAATAATCATATTGAATCATATAAATCAGCGTTATCTGCGTGCTATTCCGTGCCATACGATAGAACGCTGATAGCGCAGATTATACATCGAATAAACCCTCACCTCTTCACATCCGCCTTCCTCCCCATCACCACCTCCGGCAACAGCACCAAAATCTCCTTATCCTCATCCGGGTCACGCCAATACAGCATCCAATTGACTTTGACGCTCTGAACTTGGTAACCTTTTTGGGCAAAGTCTTCCAACGTTATTTTGAAAGCATTGGAAAAGCGCAAAACCGATTGCCACTCCTCATTGAAACATTCATGGTCCCGGTACTTTAGGACTTCTCCCGGCCTAAGGCGGAAAAGTGTCTTTTGCCTACTGTGAAAATAACCCAGCCATACGTCCCTATGCAAAAGGTGAAGGATTAAGGTCTCTGTATCTTCAAATATCTCGGTTTCTTCTCTGAAGTTCAGGGTGGGAACTTTCAGCCCATTCAGTAATTGCCCGTTGTAATGAATGGAAAGCAGGCTTTTGCCCCTTGTCATCCCTACATAGAACAGGCGTCTTTCCTTTTCTTCTCTGACCTCCTTCTGTTGGAGCAGCATGAAAACCTGATCAAATTCCCGTCCCTTGGCCTTGTGTATGGTGGAAACCATCACACTTTCGGAAGACTGCCTGTAAAAATCCTCTATGCGGGACTCGGAGACAAAAGTTTCCAGATCGCTCTTAAACCTCACTTTGGGATAGATTTTTTCAAAATCCTCCAACATATTACTGACCCATTCATAGGTAGTGCTGCCTCCAAAATGCTTTTTCAACGCTTCTTTGGCCTGTTTCCATTTTTCTTCCAGAATGGTATATTCTCCGGGCTGTAGCCGAAGCGCATTAACAAATGTCCTGACTTCATAAAGTTGCCAAAGGTTGAAAAGGTCATTGCTTTGGACCAAAGAGGCGGGCAGCTTATTTTTAAGCAACAGACTGACCACTTTCAGGGCTTCTTCATTTGTCTTGGTCAGCACACCGACAGTGCCTTTCAGGTCTGTGGATAAGATCTCTTCCACAAATGGCTGTATTATAAAATCCCCGGCATGTTTGATCAAGTTTAGTATTCCAGGACTTTGATCCTTTGCCATGATGGGTGTATACTTCAGCCGGTGTGCAATGGTCTCCACCCATTGGTTGGTGAAATCCACGAGATTACCTTTGCTTCTGTAATTTTCCACCAATTCATATTTTACGGCTTTTTTCTCTGTGATAAACTGTTCTAGGTATTGGGAACTGGAACCGCGGAACTCATAAATGTTCTGATCATCGTCACCCACTGCAATGACCCGCATCTCTTCGTTTTGATCCATCAGGGCTTCCACCAAAGCATATTCTTCCACACTCATATCCTGGGCCTCATCGATGACCAATACAGTCTTGGTGATTTCCTTCACCTCTGCTTTGTTTTCCCGGATAAGGGCAGTTGCCTGTTGAATGATATCCCCGGCTTTTTCCAAAGTCCCCATTTTGCCCAACAGGTCAAAACAGTAGGAATGAAAGGTTTTGATATCCACATAGAGGGCGGCGTTCCCAATGAGTTCCATCAAGCGTTTTTTGAATTCCGTGGCCGCTGCCCGGGAAAAGGTCAACATCAGCAACTGTTCCTGCTTGACATCTTCCATCAGCAACAGAGCGGCAAGTTTGTGAACCAAAATCCGCGTCTTGCCACTGCCCGGACCTGCTGCCACCACAATATATTTGGATTCCCGATCATTGATGATTTTCAACTGGGCAGGGGAAAGTTCTCCAAAAAGCTTCTTGAATTTGGCAGGGGTAATATTTTGACTGATTTCCTTTTGTCTATGACCCTTAAAATATTTGTTGAGAAAAGCAGCATAATTCATCTGAAAATAATCCTCCACAAACTGCAAGGCATCCTGATAATCTGCAATCATCTTTTTGGCATATTCTCCGACGATATGGATCTGTTGCACCTTGTTTTCATAAAACTTCTCCAACTTTTGATAATCCTCCTGTTTGTAGCGGGACCGGGTATCTTCGGTTGTCCTTTCTACTGTCAACCGATTATACAAGACCAGAAATCCCCCTTCAATTTTGATGGATTCTATACGGGAAAGATAAAACAGTGCATCTTCCACTTCTGCGGTAGTACAGGTTTTTACAAAAAGGTTAGAGGAAGATTCAAAGCCTTCTTTGAGTTCATGAACAGAAAAGTCCACTGACAACTCCCCGGAAAAAAGTGGCAGGTCTTTGTCAGGGGAATCCACATGTTCAAAAAGGTATTGGATGATAAATTTAGAGAGTTCATGTCTTTGTCTGAACTTCTCCTTAAGATCAACCATGGGAAGGTTAAGCTTCAATTCCACATGGTTTTTGGAGGTTTTGGAAAACCTTTTGGTCACCCAGTTTTTGATACTCCAATAATTGATGACCGAACGGATGCGCACCGGGCTGACTCCCTGCAAACCTTCGAACTCAGCAGCTTCATTCAATGCCTTGAGGTTATACACTTCCGGCTTTTGAGAAAGCTGTGGAAGCAGGAAGTTCTCCAGCAAACCAAATGCATCCACGATATCCAAGGAGCGGTTGAAATTTTCCGATTTCCGCACAAAGGCTTTCAGGTCCTTGGCATCGGCCAGAATTTTTTCCTCCCTGAGCAATTGAATGATTTCAATTACATCTTCTTTGACCATGCCCAAATGGTCGGCGATATAATCTACCCTAGCCTCTGCTTCTTCATCCTGTGCTTTTTTTCTGCCTTTGGAAGAAAATAGCTTCTTGATAATCCTCACTGCTTTTTCCTTATGCTTGTCAGAAAATATTGTGGACAATTCAATTTTGGATATGGCTTCTTGGGCAGTTTTTGTCTGTATACTACTTGCAAAAATCCTGGGCATATTCTGTCCTCTTTTGAGATAGCCTGCATCCTCCAAAGCGGCAATGGCTGTGGTTACCCTCGTTTCCAAATCCATTATGGAATCATCCCAACCTGCTTTTCGGGCAATTTCCAGAGCGGAATTGGAAACCTGCCTTCGGTATCTCGTCAATTCCTTGATGGCTTTCCAAACCTGTTGGATTTCTTTGATGCCCAGTTTGGTTTGGTTTAGCAAGATAAAATGCTTGCTGAGATCCTCTTCGTCAAACAAGACATAGCAATCTGCTTCGATATTTTCATCTCTTCCTGCCCGTCCTGCTTCCTGTACATAATTTTCCAGAGAATCGGAAATCTCGTAGTGGACCACAAGTCCCACATCCTTTTTATCCACACCCATCCCAAAGGCAGAAGTCGCCACCATGATGTCAATCTCTCCGGCAATAAAGGCATTTTGGTTTTCGGTCTTTTCGGATTTGTCCATTTTGCCGTGATAAGCCCTAGCCTGAAAACCATCAATATTGAGTCTTTCGGCCAAAAGAAAAGCCCTACGGGTTCGGGAAACATAGATGATGCTCGGACATTGTTTGGCTTCCAGCAAATCACGGAGGGAAGCATATTTATCTTCCTCCTTATTTCTTTCGACCACCTCAAATTTCAGGTTGGTCCGGGAAACGGTGGAACGGAAAATTTCCAGCTGAAGTGAAAGTTTATCCTTGAAATAGGTCCGGATATCTTCTATGACCTTTTGTTTGGCTGTGGCTGTAAAACAGGAAACAGGAATGCGTTCCTGTAATCTTTTCTTTGTTTCCAGTGCCCTGATAAAATCAGCGATATAAAGGTAATCAATCCTGAAATCCTGACCCCAGGAGGAAAAGCAATGTGCCTCATCAATCACGAAGCGGTTGATTTTCCGGCCCAGAAGTAGCCTTTCAATGGATTTGGAACGCAGGGATTCCGGGGAAATATAAAGCAGGGAGGCAGAACCGTCTTCCACTCTTTCAAAGGACTTCGCCCTTTCGATGGGATCCAACAATCCGTTGATGGTGACCGCATCAGTAATGCCCAAAGTTTCCAGGTTGTCCACTTGATCTTTCATCAGGGACTGAAGAGGAGAGATGACCACGGTAAGGGCCATTTCATTTCTTCCCGCCATCAGGGCCGGCAATTGGAAAGTAATGGACTTTCCTCCTCCTGTGGGAAAAATGGCCAAAAGAGACTTTCCATCCACAGCCGCCTGCACTGCTTTTTCCTGTAAGGGTTCACCACCATAGGACCGGAATCGGTCATATCCAAAAATCTGTTCCAAACCTACATGGATGTCATGTTTTTCATTGCAAAAGGTACATCCCGGCAAACAGGGTCTCCCCCGCAGCAGGGTCATCAGCCGGTCTGTCTCGGGAAACTGCTGCAGGACCCAAGGAGGGGTTATGCTGAACCGGTCTCCACTATGTATCAATGATAGGGCATAAGCCAAAGGGAGGGGATGCTTTTCCTCCATGCTTTCAAGTTCTGCATTGGTGCAAAGCAAACCTTCAAATTTTTCCCGGATAATTTGTGTCGGGTTATCCACAGTTTGATGGTAATCTACAAAATCAAAGAAACCTTTGAACTCTTTTGTCTTATGGAGAAGGGAATAAAAAATTTCCTGCATACCGGAATCCAAGGAGAGGAATGCACTGACTTCATCAAAGAAAAGGTCTTTGGCTTTTTGGGCATCATTCAGGGGATTGTTGAGGCTGTCTGTTTGAAGTTTGTCGTCTTTTACAAGGTGGTGGTAGGGGCGTTCGGGAAAAAGTAAGGGGGAAAGGTAGAGGGTGTCGATGAAGTTGGGAAATCTGATGCCGCTTCTTTCAAAGTAAATCAGGTCATGTCCAAAAATATTGTGCCCGCAGACAACAGCTGAGCCCTGTGTAAATTCCAAAAATTCATGCAGTTTTTGGGAATGAAAAGTATTTCCGTTGGAATTGACAGCCCCAAAGTCCAATATTTTTCCACTGTTGGGTTCTACTTCAATATCTATGAAAGTGATGGAGCTTTTCATTAATTATTTTTTGCACCGGTAATTAATTTCAGTCTGCTTTTAAGGGTAATAGATATTAATACTTGCCTACCTCAGGTAGGTTTGACATCAGTAGATAACTTGTCCGCCTGTTCGGGTTTGGGCAATGTGCCGAAATAAAAAGAAAAAGCAATAATATTTTTATTCCTAAAGCAATTGCCGATTTTAAAGATAAAGTGAAAATTGAATACTGTTATATACTAGCCCGATATTTGACTTTGGTCCCACGAAGGATCTAAATATCTATGAATATCAAATATCCAAAAATATCTTAAGGGAAATAAAAACATGGTATTATATTATTGATTCATTAATCTTTAATTTAGTTGACACTATTTCAATATCCCTAATCCTATGGCCAAATATTCAACTTGCCTCCTAATATTCCTTTTATTCATTCTCTCCTGCACCTCCACCCCCGTAAAAGAAAATGCTTTTATAGAAATTCTGGATGAAAGGGCTTTGGAAATTTTGGACCCTGAAGCAGAAATAATCATCCTTGCAGAGGGACATGATTGGACAGAGGGCCCGCTTTGGTGGGAAGCTGAGCAATCTTTGCTCTACACAGATATTCCACAAAATGCCATTTTCCAGGTAAGCATGGATGGTAAAAAAAGCCTATACCTCCAACCTGCTGGCTATACAGGTGAGGAAGAAAGAGGCGGAGAGGTAGGCGCCAATGGCCTGTTAATTTCTCCTGAAGGACGCCTGGTACTCTGCCAACACGGAGATCGGAGGATGGCATATATGGACAGCCCAATGGATGATCCAAAATCTGAATTTGTCACTTTGGCTGATCGCTATGAGGACAAAAGACTCAACAGTCCTAATGATGCCGTCTATGATGCCATGGGCAGGTTATACTTTACTGACCCTCCTTATGGCTTGGAGAAAAATGTGGATGACCCTGCCAAGGAATTGGATTTCCAAGGTTTGTATGTGCTGAGAAATGACGGCAACCTGCAACTCCTAGATAGGCTTACCCGACCAAATGGATTGGCCTTCAGCCCAGACCAAAGCATGCTTTATGTTGCCAATTCTGACCCTGATTTGGCAGTATGGTATGCCTATAATGTGGATACAAAGGGAGAATTGACCGACAGAAATTTGTTTTACGATGCTACAGATAAAGTCGGACAAGAAGGATATAAGGGCCTCCCCGATGGACTTAAGGTACATACTTCAGGAATTTTATTTGCAACAGGCCCGGGGGGAGTTTGGGTTTTCAGTCCTGAAGGTGACGTTTTGGCCAGGATTCGCACAGGAGAGGCAACATCCAATTGTGCTTTTTCGACGGATGAAAAAACGTTGTTTATGACTGCGGATAGTTATGTATTGAAGCTGGGGCTGAAATAAGAGGAGAGAGAATAGAAACAAGAAGAGAAACTTGAAAGGAGGAATGAGGAATGAGGAGGCAGAAGCGAGAGACGAGTATCAAATGATAAGATATATGCTTCGCGATATAAAGTAGATATAAGCCTTCGGCGATATATTGGTTACGTTTCAAATAAACATAACACTATCGAAACAAGTGTCAAGTAAAATCAGGACGTGACAGAGAAACAGAATGTGGGAGGAAGGACATCAAGAGATATATGCTTCGCGATATAAGATCGATATAAGCCTTCGGCGATATATTAGTCACGTACACAAATAAATTTGACGCTATTAAAAAATGTCAAGTAAATTCAGGAATTGACAAAATGAAACCTACTGATTTTACTGATATATGCAAAACCATTTCGGGTCTACAGAATAATTTTGCAACAAAAGCACCAAGACACTAAGAATACTTTCCCTTTGTGCCTTCCTGGCGAACAAACAAAAAATCAGAACATTGGCATAGCCTTCCCGATAAAACCTTGCTGATGTAGGTTCTGAGCCAAGTTTTTAGAAAACCTATTGTATATATCTGAGAAGTCATTCATCGGCGAGCCATACCCCCTCACTTTTCCCATCCAAACTGTTTCCCGGGATTGCCCATCAATCAGGAAAACATGCTTATCAGTATTAGGCCTTAAGATCAAGTCTCCATCGGATATATCCTCCTGCAACCACTGTGCACGGGTATGAACCAAAAGGATTGCATCAAAATCTAGCTCTTGAAGAGTGCTGCCAAAGTCTTCATATGAAATAAGCTTATGGACAGGAAAGTAATCATTGACAAAAAGTAATCTATTAGGATGGAATTGCCGTCTTAAGCTATTTCCCATACTTTTTCTTTGGGCGTCATTATCAAGGTCATTAAATTTTCCAAAAAAAACATGTTGGTAATTCTCTTCATCCCATTCATAAAAAAGGTCCTCTGCATGAGTCATCATAACCAATAGACTTTCATATTTTACGGGGGTATTGGTCAGTTGATGCGAATTGATATTAACTGTTGCACAAGATGCCAACAGTATTAGGGCGGGTATAGACAACAAGTCTTTCATATTAATAATTACTATGTTTTTAGAAGAAAAGTTGTCTATAAACTATTGTTTAATTATTCAAAAATAAGCAAGTAGTTCCTAAATAGCAGAAAGTCTGCAGCTTTCCTTTAAGCGCTCGTAATATCTTACATAAAGAATAATCCATTTTTTGTAAAAAGGCTCAGTTTGATTGATGAAGACGATTGCTTAAAGTAGAGGGGAATACAGAAAATTCATATATTTTATTAAATTTCTAGGAATTCGTACCAAACCCGTACACTTATGAAGAATTATAGCCTTTTCCTTAGCCTTTTTCTATTGCTCATCCTTTGTTCTTGTGATTCTCGGGATAATGACAATGCTGAAAAAGAAACCAAATCGTTTGACATTGAGGGCGTATCACGCCTTAAGGTTGATGGTATTTTTAATCTGCATATAAAGCAGGGAGATATGGAGTCTCTGACCATTGAAGGCAGTCCTGAAATGATTGATTTACTGACGGTCAGACAAAGGGGAGATCTCTTAGAGTTAAACATCAGTGAAAAAGACAGTCGCACTTTTAATAAAAAGGGAACAAAAGTAAATCTCACTGTGGCAGACCTCAGTGAAATGGAGTTTGAAGGTGCCGGGAATATCACCACTGTAGGAAATTTAGATCTAGCGGACTTCAGGTTGATCGGTAGAGGTGTAGGAAAAGTGCACATGGAATTGGAAGCCGACTATTTAGAAGCTGATCTTAACTTTGTAGGTAGCCTTACTTTAAAAGGAGCGGCAAGGGAATTTTCCCTTTTAAATGAAGGCATCGGAAATATTGACGCCTCCAAGCTGATTTCCCAAAAAGTAGATTTGATCAGTTCAGGAATAGGAAAAGTTGCTGTGCATTGCGAAGATGAACTTTCTCTGGAAGTAAATGGAATAGGTACAGTGAGCTATACTGGTAACCCCACCGTTGTACATGAAAATATACAGGGCATCGGTAAGGTGAATAGGAATTAAAGAAGGAAGGATGAAAACGACACTTAACGGTTTAGGGATATTTATCACTTGAAATACAGTGGATATAAATAGAAATACAATTGAAATAATTTTCTGCACCAAAGTTTCCATTTTCCCTAGTCAGGTATAATAGGGAACAGTCTCATAATATAAAAAAAGGACCTTGAGTATAAAAAAGCCAAGAATCAAGATGTCTTGGATCTTGCTTCTTGGCTCTTGTTTTTTGTTTCTTTTTCTATCCCACCTGGCTTCTAATCTCTCCCTTTCATTCTTTCCTCTACTCTCTCCCCTTTACCCATTTTTCCAACCATTGATGCTGTTCCCATAAGGTATGCATAGTGGATTCCTTGGCCGCATACCCATGACTTTCATGTGGAAGAAATACCAAACGGGTAGTCGCTCCATGACCCTTCAAGGCATTGTAATAACGCTCAGATTGAATAGGGAAGGTACCAGAATTGTTGTCTGCTTCGCCATGAATCAATAGTATTGGTGTTTTCACCTTATTGGCATTCATAAATGGTGACATCGTATTATACACATCTGGAGCTTCCCAATAAGTTCTTTGTTCATATTGAAACCCAAATGGCGTAAGCGTCCTGTTATATGCACCGCTTCTAGCGATACCTGCGGCAAAGAGATCAGAATGGGAGAGAAGGTTAGCAGTCATAAATGCGCCGTAGGAGTGTCCCCCAACTGCAATTTTATTTCTATCACCAATTCCTGCATCTACAATAAAGTCAATTGCAGCTTCTGCATTCGCTACCAATTGCTCCACGAAGTAATCATTCGGTTCTTCATCTCCCTCTCCTACAATAGGCATCTCTGTTTGGTCCATGATCGCATAACCTTGGGTAACCCAAAAGATCGGTGATCCCCAACTGATGCGGGTAAAATTGTATTTTGAACCTCTCACCTGTGCTGCTACTGCCGCAGACTTATATTCTCTCGGATATGCCCACATCAGTACAGGTAAAGGAGCATCTTTGCCCGGCTCATATCCTTCTGGCGTATAAACTGTAGCCGACAAGTTCAGTCCATCATTTCGCTTATATTGGACCAATTGCTTATTAATCCCTTTGATAGACTCATAAGGATGGGCAAATTCTGTCAGTTGCATTGGTGCAATTCTCCTTTTGATATTGACTAACCAGTAATTAGGCTGTAGATCCGTACTCTCTTTAAGCGTTACAAACTCGGTAGCATCTGGACTCAATACTTTAACTACCCTTTCATAAAAAGGAGCCTGTGACCTCCAAAGAATTTTTTCAGTCTTCTGTTTAGTATCAAAAGCAGACAGGTAAGGCATACTGCCATCTGGGGAACCTCCCTCAGAAGTCATATAAACTTCGTCTCCCTTTCTCAAAAGTACATTTCTTCCATATTGATTATTGGTAAAAACAGGACTTCCCGGATCATTGTAAATATCATCGGAAGATCTTTCTATAATGACATCACCTTTATCTCCCGGCTTGGAAGGATTGATACGAGATATTTTTTGTTGTCTACTGGCAAACCAACCTTCGTTGAGCAATGCGAAATTATCATCTGACCAATAAATCCCTCTGTAGCGGTATCCTAAACTTGCTAATTTTACCGGGTCAGAAGTAAAAGGAGCATCCTGCATATACACGATTTCCCTTTCTTCCATTTCTACTTTTGGATCTCCACCGTCCTGGGCTTCTACCCAATATAGCGTCGCAGGCTTATCTGCTCTCCAATTGATGGACCTTGGACCAGTCACGGTTGCATCAAAGCCTGTTGGTCTTACTTCGTCCAATGGAATTTCAGCGATTGTTTTGACCTTACTACCTGTCTGATCCCAGACCTCCACATGGTATGGAAACCTGGAAGCCGGAACAAGGTAAGAGAAAGGCTTCTGGATCAAGTCTACCATGATATATCGATCATCGGGAGACATGCTGATGGATTTAATGAGTCCACTATTACCAAGTGAGAGCAAATTGCCATTCAAATCAATTTTCATTACCTGAGAATCCATAAAATAAGCAAACAGCGCTTCATCGTATGGGTTTCCCAAAAGGTCCTGATATGTCCTGGAAGGAGCAGCATTACCAGCTGTTTCCTGAATAGTTGGTCCCACAGGTGCCAAAGGTGATTCAGGTTTATTTCCCCGATTGGGGTTAATACCTTTGAAAATGATTTGGTTATCTGAAGTCCATGAAATATCACTTCCATAAACACCGTTCACAATTTCTTCTGTAAGTTTTTTGGCTTCAAAGGTTTCCATATCCACCACCCAAAGGCTGATGCCCGTATTACTGGTGTTTGTAAGTGCTAGATACCGTTCATCCTTGGAGAGCGAAAAACTGCCCAAACGGGGGTTTGAAGGAAGACCCTTTACTTGAGTTTCTTGTCCATTTCGTACATTTTTCACCTTTACATTATCTATGGAGCCGGTTCTACTGGGTCCATTTGTAGCTGGGTTGATTCTTATGCCTGCAAGTCTCAGTTCCGGTTGTGCCAACTCTTCGATAGAAGGACTGCCTGGTCTCTCGAGTAGTAGCATTTTATCCCCTGTTTGGGTAAAGTTTACAAAAGGTGTAAGCGGTGCATTGGCAAGTTCTTCAATTTCCTTTGGTGGTTTTTGATAACTTAATGGCTCTTGAGCAAGTGCCTCACCAATAATCAAGAAACAAAAAAAGCTTGTGTAGAAGCTGATTCTAAAGATATTTTTCATTGGGTTTTTACATTTATTCAACTTTGAAAATACATGATATTATTCTGTTAAAAGTCTATTTTTATCTTTTTGGTTTAAAAACTTTTGCGACAGGAGGAAAAAGGGCTTTTCAATATTGGTGAAATTTTATCAGTGGTTTTTTCCACAGACCATGCTTCATTACAGAACCACAGATCCAAATAGACTTTCACAGATGCCTGCGGCCGCCGTTAGTGTCTCTGTTACCGCTGTTCGTATTATCACGAACGGCTTAAATTCAAGATGTGTCACTACGTTCGGCATGACAAGGCGAAGCTTTTCACTCTCTCTATCTTCTGTGCTTCAATGTGATCCTTCAGATGTTCGGGACGAGTTAAGCGTGAAACCATTTTCCTCCTTGCCCTTCCCTGTTTTTGGCGGAAATTTAAATTCACTTTTGATCTTTCTTCGGCCAAAAACCGAATGACTTTGACCATTCTTTATCCCCGGGTTGCGACCCGGGGCAATTCATGGTTTGACCCCATTCGGGGTCATCCTTAGCGTTCTTGAGAGCCAAAGAGAAATAATCAGCTCAGTTATCAAAAAATCACCTAAAGTGCCTTCCTAAAAATTCTTTGCGATCCTTGGCTT
>NZ_REBN01000037.1 GCF_007692705.1 Mongoliibacter sp. | reverse complement strand
GCATGGAATGCCTTTGGCCATGTGTATTCAAACAGATAACTTGGATTGTCAGGCAAATGACCCCTCTGAGGAGACCATTCAATATTGGGAAAAAATCAAAAAAATCGGTGGTGATGCTCCAAAAATCAATGCTGAAGATATTGTATTCATTTCGGTAAGAGACACGGAAGAGCCAGAGGATTACCTGATTGAAAAATATAGTATCAGAAACTTTAAAACTGCAGAAGTGAGGCAAAAAGGTGTTTCCCAAATTGCCAAGGAAGCACTTGAAAGGTTAAAAGACTGTGACCAAATTTACATTTCCTTTGATGTGGACAGCTTGGATTCCTCCATTTCAGTAGGTACAGGCACTCCAGTACCCGATGGCCTTACAGTGGAAGAAGCCCTTCAACTGAATGCCGAACTGATCAAAGATAAGAGGGTTTGTTGTTGGGAAATTGTTGAAGTAAACCCAACTTTGGACAGCGAAAATTTGATGGCAGAAAATGCTTTTGACATTTTGGAAGCAACTACCAAATCCCTTTTCGATAATTTCTAATCAAATCATATTCCCTGCAATACAAAAAACACATGGAACTTCAGGAAAAGATCATACATACCTTACAACTTGCTTTCAAAGACCTATTTGACCATCATTTAAACATTGAGGATATATCCCTTCAACCCACTCGAAAAGAGTTTGAAGGTACCTTTACTTTTGTGGTTTTTTCTTTTCTAAAAGTCACCAAACTCAATCCAGAGGCATCCGGAACCAAGCTGGGCGAATACCTGGTAGAAAACTGCGAAGATGTAACGGCCTTTAATGTGGTAAAAGGATTTCTGAATATCACAGTAAGTGAATCTTCATGGATGGACGTTTTCACAAACATCTATGAAAAAACAGATGTGGCAAAGCTTCCTGCAAATGGCCAGAAAGTAATGGTGGAGTACAGCAGCCCAAACACCAACAAACCACTTCATCTGGGACACCTGAGAAACAACTTTCTAGGATTTGCGGTATCCCAAATTTTGGAAGCTAACGGATATGAGGTCATCAAAGCCAATTTGGTAAATGACCGTGGTATACACATCTGCAAGTCCATGGTGGCTTACAAACACTTTGGAGATAATGAAACCCCAGAATCAAGCGGTCTCAAAGGAGATCACTTGGCAGGGAAATACTATGTGATATTTGATAAAGAATACAAAAAACAAATCTCCGCTCTCCAAGAGCAGGGACAAACAGAGGATGAGGCGAAGAAAAATGCGCCACTGATAATGGAAGCGCAAGAAATGCTGAGGCTTTGGGAGGCTGGTGAAGAAGAAACCGTTGCACTTTGGAATAAAATGAACTCCTGGGTTTATGAAGGTTTTGATCAGACCTATAAAAAGATGGGAGTAAGTTTTGATCAGTTTTACTATGAATCAAATACCTACCTACTTGGGAAAGATATTGTAGCAGAAGGTTTGGAAAAGGGCGTATTTTTCAAAAAGGATAATGGATCAGTATGGGTCGACCTTTCTGATGAAGGTTTGGATGAAAAATTAGTACTCCGTGCCGATGGCACATCTGTGTATATCACCCAAGACTTGGGTACTGCGGACCTCAAATACAGTGATTTCAAAATTGACAAGTCGGTTTATGTGGTGGGCAATGAACAGGATTACCATTTTGATGTACTGTTCAAAATCATGAGAAAACTCGGAAGGCCTTATGGAGATGGCCTTCATCACCTTTCTTACGGAATGGTAGACCTTCCTACAGGGAAAATGAAATCCAGGGAAGGGACTGTGGTAGATGCTGATGATCTGATTCAGGAAATGATCAATACCGCAGAAAGTCATACCAAAGAATTGGGCAAAATTGAAGGGTTCAATGAAGAGGAAGCAAAAAGTCTTTATGAAACCCTGGGGCTAGGAGCCTTGAAATATTTCCTTCTCAAAGTAGATCCCAAAAAACGTATGCTTTTCAACCCACAGGAGTCCATAGAATTCCAGGGAAATACAGGACCATTTATCCAATATTCACATGCTAGGATTGCCTCTATTTTAAGAAAAGCTGAGCAAATCGGAGTGGATTACAGCATGACTGGCTTTGAAGGACTTGCGCAATTGGAAGATGCCGAAAGGGATCTTATCGTGGTTCTCCATGACTTTGAAAAGAAACTCAAACTTGCGGCGGAGGAATATTCCCCAGCGGTCATCGCCCAATACATGTTTGACCTTGCTAAGGAATACAACAGGTTTTATGCAGAACTCTCCATCTTCAATGAAACCAACACAAAGGTGCAGGCATTTAGAATCGCTCTTTCTGCACACACTGCCAAAACAATCAAAGCAGGGATGAAGTTGTTAGGTATACACGTTCCAGACAGAATGTAAGCACTATGAAATCAACTTATAAACAGATGAAAAAGATCTTATTCTTAATGACCTTGATTGCTTTTGCATGTACTTCAAGTGCAGTAAAAGAAAATAGCAAGGCAGCAACAAATCCAAATAAAGAAATTATGGAAAAGTCCATTTACGATTTCAAAATCAATGATATCGACGGAAACGAAGTCGATTTTTCACAATACAAGGGCAAAAAACTCCTTCTAGTCAATGTAGCTTCAAAGTGCGGATATACGCCACAGTATGCAGACTTGCAGGAGTTGAATGAAAAACATGGGGATAAGATAACTATCATCGGTTTTCCTGCCAATAATTTTGGTGGCCAAGAACCCGGAAGCAATGATGAAATCAAGCAGTTTTGTTCTGAAAATTACGGTGTAACCTTCAAGATGATGGATAAGGTATCGGTAAAGGGAGTAGACAAACATCCATTATACAGGTGGTTATCAGACAAGGACTTGAATGGTTGGAACGATAAAGAACCAAGCTGGAACTTCTGTAAGTATCTTATCAGCGAAGAAGGTGAGTTACTGAAATTTTTCCCTTCTTCAGTCAATCCTACTTCAGATGAAATTATATCTTTGATAAGCGCATAATTTCGTTTCATCATCGGTAAAGACCTGTTTTCACTTTTGAAAACAGGTCTTTTTATTAGCTTTACAGAAAATTCCAGTCGTGGACATCATCCTTACCAACAAAAAACAAGCTTGGCTACATGCCATCAGGTTGAGAACCCTACCCTTAGCCCTATCAAGCATCTTGATGGGTTCTTTTTTGGCTGCCTTCGAAGGAAGTTTCAGGTGGGAAGTATTTGGCTTGGCTGCTGTCACCACTATTTTCCTGCAGGTTTTATCCAATCTTGCCAACGACTATGGGGACAGTGTACACGGTGCAGACAGTTTGGAGAGAAAAGGACCAATAAGGGCTGTTCAGTCAGGAATCATCAGTTTACCTGAAATGAAAAGAGCCATGATTGTCCTGGCCATTTGCTCATTTTTGTCAGGCATAGCATTGCTTTATCTGGCTTTGGGAGACTGGAAGCTGTTCCTTTTGTTTCTGGGCTTTGGACTTCTGGCTATTTATGCTGCGATTACCTATACCTCAGGGAGTAATCCTTATGGTTATATTGGCTTGGGGGACATCTCTGTATTTGCTTTCTTTGGTTTGTTGGGAGTGGTAGGAACCTATTTTTTACACAGCCTTGATTTTGACTGGCTGGTTATGTTGCCTGCAGTGTCTTT
Organism: Mongoliibacter sp.; assembly: GCF_007692705.1. Taxonomy (GTDB): domain Bacteria; phylum Bacteroidota; class Bacteroidia; order Cytophagales; family Cyclobacteriaceae; genus Mongoliibacter. The sequence goes on along the minus strand of NZ_REBN01000037.1, from coordinate 455 downwards.
GGGTTGTTTTAGTACCGCCGTACTCAACATCAATAATATCAGGGACATTGATTCTGACATTAATGCGGGCAAAAAATCCATACCTGTCCGGATTGGTAGGAAGGCCGCAGTCAGTTATAACTGGTTTTTACTATTATTCGGAAACCTGCTTTTACCGCTATTTGCTGTTCAGGTTGCCAACTGGGGAGTGATGCTGGCATGGCTGGTGTTACCTCTGATGCTCAATATAGGACTGAACATACAACGGAAAGAAGAAGCTTTGGATCTTGACCCTTTTCTGAAGAAAATGGCTATTTCCACATTGCTTTGGGTGATTTTATTTGGACTGGGCTTGTTGTTGTTTTAAGTGACTCTTTAGCTTCTAATCTCACGCTTCACACTTCATTTCATTCACTTCCAAACACCTCTATTATTTCGCCGCAGGCATATTTCTAAGTATTTCCACCATATTTCTG
>NZ_REBN01000069.1 GCF_007692705.1 Mongoliibacter sp. | reverse complement strand
GCCGTCGGAATTCCCGCTCGGTCAGAACACTGTTATCTGGACCATTATAGATGGCAGCGGCAATTCAGCGACAGCCGAACAGATAGTGAACGTTACCCGTGAGGTATTGCCGACCATCACTGCACCGGCAGATATTACTGTAGACAATGATGAGGGAACCTGTCAAGCTACTGGAATTGATCTAGGTACACCAGAAGTAACAGGAGAGGATATTCCAGAAAACGGCATCAGCAACAATGCCCCTGAAAGCTTCCCTGTTGGTACTACTGTGGTGACTTGGACTGTAATTGATGGTAATGGCAACCAATCCACTGCATTCCAGAATGTAACTGTGGTGGACAACGAAGCACCAAGTATCACTGCTCCTGCCAATATCAGCACTAACACCGTTCCTTCGGGCTGCGACTCGGGAGAGATCGATCTTGGAGAGCCTGTGACCTCGGATAACTGCGGAGTGGATAAAATCAGCAATGATGCACCATTGGTGTTCCCCTTGGGTACTACTGTGGTGACTTGGACTGTGATCGATGTCAACGGTAATGAGGCTACATCCGAACAGACAGTCACGGTAGTGGATAACGAAGCACCACTGATTACAGCTCCTGCCAATATCAATATACAGCTAGGTCCTGAAGAGGAATTTGCTGCCGATGTGGAACTTGGACAGCCTACAGTTTCGGACAATTGCAGCATTGCCTCTGTGACCAATGATGCGCCTAATAGCTTCGCTTTGGGTATCAATACAGTAATTTGGACTGTGATTGATGAGAGCGGAAACATGGCTACCGCCGAACAGCTTGTGGTTGTAAAAAAAGAGGAAGCTTGTGTAGTAACTGCCAAAGCAAAAGCTACAATTACACTTAAAATCAACAGTTTGGGTGAAGCAAAACTGACCACAGCCATGGTTGACGACGGTTCATTTGCTACTTGTGGTCCACTTAGGCTTGATTTGAGCAAATTCGACTTTAGCTGTGATGATTTAGGCGAAAATATGGTGAAGCTGATAGCCACAGATGCCGAGGACAACATCGATGAAGCAGAATTTAAGGTGATTGTACTTGATGAAGAGCGGCCCAAAATCAAGATAAAAAAAGCTGCCTTTGTATGGATGATGAGAGCTGGGGACACATTTACCATGCCTGACTTCAGGGGAAGGGTCGAAGCAAGCGATAATTGTGGATTTGAACTGATACAGCATCCAGCTCCAGGAACCCAGTATAGGAAACCAGTGAATTTCTTTGTGGAATTCGAAGCCAAAGATCTATCTGGAAACATCAGCAAAGAGAGGTTCAGGTTTATACTACTTGTATCCAAAAACAAAGGACCTGTAAGGAAAAATAATAAGGAAATTGAATTTGTGGATTCTGGACTTTGGTCTGTGCCTTGGAATACTCCTTTCAATTGGCTGGTAAAAGAAGAAATTTCGTTTGAAGAAGGTTCTGATCCTGAAGCCATCCGCCAGATAAAATGGAACCCGTTGGGCTATGATCCTTTGATACCTGGATTCTATCAGATTGGGGCAACACTTCTAAATGAAAGCTTCAATGGGTTTGATGCCGAGATGAGCTTACCTGTCATCGTTGAGTCAAAACCTCTTCCTGAAGATATTTTGATCAGCAGGAACTTGGTACCTGATAAGGTCCATAGCGGAGAGACCATCGGCAGCCTAAAAACCATTGACCCTGTAGATAATGTTCATATCTACACCATAGATGATCATCCTAACTTCCACATTGATAAAGATGTGCTGATCTGGAAAGGAAACGGACAACCTGATGCAGTCATGAAAGTCAATGTACATAGCACCGACCGAGCTGGGCAGACTATCAGCAGGGAACTGACCTTGTACAGAGAAGTAGACCCGAACAGTATCTTGGTATATCCTAATCCTGCCAAACAGGAGACGAATATACTGGTGCAGCTGTCCGGAGAATCTGACGTCACCATAAGGGTATTCGACGCTGCTGGTAGGTCTGTTTACGAAGAACATAGCCATCAGTCAGAAACTTTTGTCAGGAACCTTGACTTAAGAGAGCTTAGTTCAGGAATGTATCATATCGTCGTGCAAATAGACAAAAGGGTACTGACGGGTAGGTTGGTGAAGGGTTTATAGGATTTTGGTATAATAGCCCCTTTCTGAGCAATCAAAAGGGGCTATTTTTTTCAAATTTTAATATTCAAATCAGCTGGAGTAATTATTTCAAAATACCACTAATGTGTACATTTCAACAATTAATCATTAGTTCAAAATACCACTTAAATAGTATTTCTCTACAAATAACAATGACTAAAATTTAAGATGTTGTAAATACTTGCTTGTGAGGGTTTTTTACTTAAAATATTTTTAATTATGGCAAAGATTCTTCTATCAGTTGGTATTGTCGAAGGACATACCTTTCCCGTCCTTCCACTCGTCAAAGGTTTGGTCCAGCTAGGACACGAAGTACATTGGGTTGGAACAAGGATTTTTCAGGAAAAAATCGAGAAAACGGGTGCAGTATTCCATACATTCATTGAAAGTTTGGATTATCCTTCCAGAGGTTTGACTACTTATCAACAGCGTCCAGCCTTAGTCAAAAAGAAAGGTTTGGATCAAATCAAAGAATATCTGAAATGGTTTTTTGATATAGATGAAGAAGCACATCATAGCTTCCGGTCTTTGGTAAGTAATATTCAACCTGATATTTTCGTAGGTGACCCTGTGACTTTTAGTCCTTTGTTTTTGGGAGAAATATTAGAGAAACCCACCATTAATCTCCACGTGGTACCTCCCTTGATTCTCAGTCAGGATACCGCCCCATTTGGTTCGGGTTTGTTGCCAAGTAATAGCCTCTTGATGCGGGTTAGAAATCGCATACTTAACTATCTCATAGACCGGGTGCTGTTTAAGGACGTAACCGTTTATGGTAATAAGCTCAGAAAGAAATACCAACTTCCACCTTACCGCGGGTTTTTCGGAGATTTTAACAGGTTTGTGGATCGGGTGTTGATTTTTTCGGTGCCAGGTTTTGATTATGATCGGTCTGACATGCCGGAGAACCATCAATTTATTGGTCCGCCCATGACAAAGCCGGATCCCAATTGGGAGAAGCCAGATTGGTGGGGAGACCTGGAGAAAGCTAAGAAAGTGGTACTAGTCAATCAGGGAACCATAGCCAATGATATTCAAGACCTAATTATTCCTACCCTGATCGCGCTAAAAGATGAACCGGATACTTTGGTCGTGGCAGTTCCCGTCAAAGAGGAAATTCCCAAGCTTCCACCCAATGCCCGGGTGGCTCCTTTTATTCCTTTTGGAAACCTGCTACCATACGTAGACTTGATTGTCACAAATGGCGGATATGGAGGAACAAATATGGCATTGGGTTTTGGGCTGCCAATCGTTATTGCCGGAGCGACGGAGGACAAAATGGAAGTAGCCCAGCGGGTAACTGTTTCAGGAACTGGAATAGATATGAAAACCATGAAGCCTAAGCCTGAAAAGCTTAAAGCTGTCATTCATGAAGTTTTTTCCAATCCAAAATACAAGCAAAACGCACTTCATCTTAAAAGAGAAATCGAATCCTACGATTCGGTGGCCTTGGTCGATCAGGTGATCAGAGAGTTGTTAGAGGATTATATGGGAAAAAATAAAGTTAGCGCTTAATATATTTTCAGAAATATTCATCTACACCCTGCATTTTAAATTTGCTTGCTATGGTCAGTTTTATTTTTAAAAAATAAGGTCCTGCCAGCAGGCTAAAAATAAATCAGAAACTTCCGGACAAGATCAAAATCCTTTGAGGCTTTCATGTGGATAAAAATTAATAAAGCCACTGAAAAGTGGCTTTATTAAAAATCAAAGGAAAATAAAATTGGGTGTGACAATTACTTCAAGTAGCAAAGAGCTTTAATAATATCCTCTTTGGATATTTCAATGCCTTAGGTCTCTTATCCCAGCATGGCTGATTGGTGATGAATATCAGGCATCGGACATCTGAAATTTGAATTTGTTTTTAAATATCCAAGCAACATAAAATTCAACTTCCTGCATACTGACCTGTTTGGATCATGCCATCCAACTCATTGTAGTAAACTACAGCACCGATTATTTTACCGTCTCGAACTTTAAATATCTGATGTATATCAAGGGAAATTTCTTTTCCAGAGCTTTTATCGTTTGCTACAAAAATTCCCCAGACGAATACCCAGTTGCCGTTGAATTCCGGAACTTCATCTCCGGATATAGTCACACTGAGCATTCTAATCCTGTCGTGACGGATATTATCCATACGTTCCCAAATGCTTTGTATGTGTTGAATCATATCCTTTTTGGTTTCTGGCGATTCCCATCTTGGGCCATACCCTACATAATTATCGGCATGCTGTTTTCCGAGCTGTGAAGGATCTTTGGATCGCATTGCTTCCATATAGGCGTTTACCACAGCTTGGTCTTTGTCACCGTCAGGATTGATAACAAAATTACTTTGTGCCTGAATTGTTAAGGAAAACAATGCAAGCAACATGATCGAAATAAAAATAGAAGTTTTCATATGTTTATAATTTGGTTTTATGGTTATCACTTGTCCTGTATTGGTGGGATGGATTGCCTATCTCAGTCAATGAAAAAATCTTGCATGTAAACCCGATGAATATAGATTCATCCACTTTATGACATCAATGTCATACAAGATTCCATATGTTTTATTCTTTCAGAAAGCTAGCGATCAGAGAAACAAAAAAAAATACTACTTAAGTAGTATTTTAAGTGTGGATGATTAGTTGAAAAGCCAAAAAGTGAGCGGTTCTTTTTCATTTTTTTTGAATCTGAGCAAAGTTTAGATTCTCCCTAAACTAGGACAAAACCGGTTCAAATGAAAAAACCTTTTATCATAAAAAAATCCTGAAAAACTGCCCCTAACTGATAGTTTTACCAACCATTGGTCTTTGATGTTTTCATTTTGTAATGAGCTGAAATTTAAGCATTAAACAATTAAATTTTAAGTTCAAATTGAGAAATGAGAAAAGCCATATTAGATAGTGTAATATTGAAAATGAATTCTTTTAGCGTAATCTTATTGTAAGTTTATGATTATTTTACAATATTTATTCTGGCTTTTATTTTCAGAAAAAGCTGAAATGCAGGAGATTAATGGGTTTTTTAAACTCTCAAGCCCTTTTTAGAGAATCTGTGCATGCCGTCGGTCCAGTTTTTTTCTGGTTTTATTTATTAGTTGTTCAATTTAAATTATTAAAGTTTTATGAAGAAAAATTTTACTCTTCTCATTTTCTTCTTATCAGCCTTTTGTATGTCCGGATGGGTATATGGACAAGGTTTGACGGTAAGTGGAAAAGTTGTATCGTCGGAAGACGAAGAGCCCCTTCCCGGGGTGTCTATTTTGGTTCAGAACACTACTATTGGTACAGTAACAGACATTGATGGGAACTACTCCATCAATGTTCCGGACCAAAATAGTGTTTTGACATTTTCATTCATAGGGTTTACTTCCCGTACGGTTCGAGTCAATAACAGGTCTACAGTGGATGTACGTATGACTCCTGATACAGAACAGCTTGGTGAAGTAGTGGTGACTGCATTTGGTCTTACCCAGGAAAAGAAGAAAATTTCATTTTCACAGCAGGAAGTCGGGTCTGCAGAGATTAATGCATCCCGAGAGCAAAATGTAGTGGATGCCTTGAATGCTAAAGTTGCTGGTGTGCAAGTAACCCGTCAGGGTGGTTCAGCTGGTGCAGGTTCTAGCATTGTCATCAGGGGTATTCAGTCCATATCAGGACAGAACCAGCCTCTTTTTGTAGTTGATGGTGTACCTGTCAACAACTCCTTCCGGGCCTCAATAGGAACTTCAGGAGGTGTGGATTATGCGAACAGAGCCATTGACATCAATCCTAATGATATTGAGAGTATTTCTGTTTTGAAAGGTCCTGCAGCAACTTCTTTGTACGGTATTCAAGGTGCCACAGGTGTGGTATTGATTACGACCAAAAAAGGGAGCAAGTCCAAGGGTTTTTCTGTGGATATTTCTACCAATACCTCCACAGACCGTATCATGAATTACTTTCCACAGCAATTGAATTATGCCCAAGGAGATAATGGTCTTTATAATGGAGGAACCACTTTCAATCATTACGGAGCACCAATTTCTACTTTAAGGTATGATGAAACCACACCTTTTGCCAAGGATCCAAGAGGGACTATTGTGGATATGAATCATCCTAATGCCGGACCAAGAGTACCTGTTTATGATAACCAAAGGCTCTTTTTCCAGAATGGATTCACCAACGATACCCATGTGGCTGTATCGGCAGGAGATGAGAAATCTTCTTTTTATCTATCTGCGGGAAATATGTATCAGGAAGGGATCATACCCAACAATAATTTCAATAGGACTTCCATCAAATTATCTGCTGACTCTAGGTTAAGCGAAAAGTTCAAAATTGGTGGTTCTGTCAATTATGTTAACAGCACCAGTACTAAGTTTGGTAGAGGTGATAACTTCTCCGATGCCATACAAGGTTTGTATAGAACTCCTCCATCTTTTGACAACTCCGCCGGATTTGTTTTTCCCAATGGTCAGCAAAGGAATTTTAGAGGAGCCTTGGATGGTAGTAGGCCTTTCAGCCCTGATAACCCTTTCTGGACTGTCAACAATAATCCTTACACAGATGATGTAAGCAGGTTTATTTCCTTCCTTCAGACTGAAATTACACCGAGTGATTGGCTGACAATTACCCATAGATTGGGTTTTGACTTTTCGCATGATGAAAGAACCCAAGTTTGGGCGCCTTCATCCTCAGGTGGTGCAGCCATTTCAGCAAGTGGTGCCTTAGGAGGTAGAATTTATGAAGATACTTACACGGACCAAATCTTAAACTCTGATTTGATCTTATCAGCAAGTAAGGATTTGAATGAAAACTTTTCAGCCACTTTTTTGGTGGGTCATAATATGTTTTCATCCGAAACCAGCAGTCTTTTCATGAACGGTACCAATTTCGCTATTCCAGGATTATTCAATATTGCAAATACCCAAGAAAACCCTGTTTTCACCAAAACAGACACCAGAAGAATGACTCAAGCAGTATTCTCAAGGGCGAGTTTAGGGTATGTTAATTCCATATTTCTAGAGTTGTCTGTAAGGAATGAATGGGCTTCTACTTTACCGGCAAACAATAGGTCATTTACATACGGCAGTGCTGGATTGAGTGTAGTTTTGACGGATTTGCTTAAGATCGACAGCAGGACATTGAGTTTTGCCAAGTTAAGGGGATCCTATGCTGGAGCAGGTAATATTCCACCGGCATTTTCTACAGATACTTTCTATAATATTGCCACTACGGGTACCAGATATGCTTCTGGCGTAAGGTTCCCTATTGATGGAGTAGGAGGAGTATTGCTAAGTTCTGCGGCAGGAAATAATAACCTTAGAGCAGAATTCACAAACACATTTGAGATCGGAGCTGACATCAGATTATTCGAAAACAGACTTGGTTTGGATGTAACCTACTACAATGCAATTAGCCGGGACCAGATTGTATCTGTGCCAGTTCCTTCTTCTACCGGATTTACTTCTCAACTGACCAATGCAGGTGAAATACAGAACAAAGGTATAGAAGCTGTGATCACGGGTAGTGTAGTAGACCAGGGAGATTTCTCTTGGGATATGGTTTTCAATTTTACAAGAAACAGAAACTTTGTAGTCTCCCTTCCAAACGACGAGCCTATTGTTACGAATATGTTTGGTGCAAGAATCCAAAGTAGGTTGATTCCTGGAGAACAATTCGGAGTATTTTACGGGAATGGCTTCTTGAGAAATGATGATGGTGAAGTACTTGTCAATCCTCAAGGCTTTCCGATGATGGATCCTGAGCAGATTATGGTAGGAAATCCTAACCCAGACTTTCTGATTGGTTGGAGAAATAATTTCAGGTACAAAAACCTTAACCTTACCATGCTTTGGGATGTGAGAAAAGGTGGAGATGTCATCAATGTTACTGCCTTCTGGATGGGTAATGGTTCAGGTGTGGCAGAACATACATTGGACAGAAACAAAGTAGCAGTATTTAGAGGTATTATTGAAAACCCGGGCGGTGATAACCACGGCCAGGTAAATGACATTCCTGTTACCTTGGATCAAGCTGCTTTCCAAGGAGTTGGAGCTGCAAATTCTTTCGGTAGGGAATTGACCGAAAGATGGGTTCAGGATGGCTCTTGGATTAGACTAAGAGATGTGACATTATCTTATAGTGTTCCTTCTAATGTGACCAGTAGGATGGGAATGACTAGGGCTTCTGTAGGTGTATATGGCAGAAATCTACTGCTTTTCACCAACTATGGAGGAATTGACCCTGAAACCAATCTTGGAGGTCCAAACACAGCGGTAGGTTTAGATGCCTTTACCACTCCAAACATGAGGAGTTTTGGTCTTACGGTAAACGCTTCATTCTAACTTTAAAAGGAGAAAAAATGAAAAATAAGATAATTATATATTTCATGATGGTGGCTGTATTGGTTTCGTGTGAATCATTTGAAGAAATCAATACCAATCCCAATCAGGCTACAGATGCATCGATACAGGTTATTTTTCCTGCAGTGACAGCATCCTTTGTATACGGAATCAATGGTGAATCCGCACAGTTTTCAAGCATCTTGATGCAATACCTTACCGGTGTATTGGGAGATCAACAACAGGTGAACAATTATGCATTCATTGCCGATATGAGCGATGCTACCTGGAATAGGTTTTATGCCAATTGTCTGCTAAATATCAAGAATATTAAAGCGAAATCGGAGGAGTTGGGCGCAACCGACTACTTGGGTGCAGCCAAAATTATGGAGGCTGTTGTTTTGGGATATTCAGTGGATCTTTGGAATGATATTCCTTATACGGAAGCGCTTCAATTGGAGGAAATCAGCCAGCCGAGTTTTGACAATGCGGAAACATTGTATACCAGAATTCAACAGTTATTGGATGAGGGCATAGCAGACCTAAATGCGGAAAGTACTACCAGTCCAAGTACAAATGACTTGATTTACAGGGCTAATAATGAGTCCCTTTGGAGACAAAATTCAAAACCAAGATGGATCATGTTGGCCAATGCTATGAAAGCCAGGTACCATAATCACTTAAGCAAAGTAGATCCTGCAGGTTCAGCTGCTTCTACTTTGGCAGCCATAGACGCCGGAACTTTCGCTTCGAATGCCGATCAGCCTATAGTTGTATTCGGTTCTGAATTTGCCGGACCATGGTTCCCTTATTTTCAGACTACCTTTGGAGAAAATAATGTGGGAATCAGTCAACGCTTTATTGACCTGTTGAAAGATAGGATAGAAGAGGGTGAGGATGATCCAAGATTGCAGTTTTTTGTATCCCCAACCACAGCAGGTCTTTACGTAGGTACACCAAACGGTTCTTCGTCTAGACCCCAGGGTTCTGTGATTCCAGGACCATACCTTAATTCGAGAGAGGCTCCAACGCCTGTTTTGAATTACAGTGAGCTTAAGTTTATTGAAGCTGAGGCTGCTCTTAGAGCAGGACAGCAGGATAGAGCTGCAGATGCATTTAATGCTGCCGTGGCTGCATCCCTTCAAAGAATTACAGGTTCTGCTGATGAGGCTTATGTAGAAAAGTACGGTAGTGAAACCGGAGCTTCACTCACATTGGAAAAAATAATGGAGGAGAAGCATATTGATCTGTTTTTACAGACGGAAGCTTGGTCAGATTGGAGAAGAACAACACCTGTCGGTGCAGCCAATACAGTATCAGGTCTACCTATGCTTGAGCCTTCACCTTCCAATTCTACCCAAGGTGCCTTCCCGAGAAGATTTATTTACCCCAATAGAGAAGTGGTGAATAATTCCGCAAACGTACCCAGTGTGACCAATCAGGATAGGGTATTCTGGGACAGGTAATTCTTAAATCCTTAAATGAAGATGAAAATGAAAAATTTGAAAAATATAGCGGTAATGCTTCTGATGTTTGTTTTTGCTACTTCCTGCATTTTGGAAGAGGTGGAACCCGAATATGATGTGGTAGGTGCGGTAGGTACGATTTCTACCTTGACAGCGTCGAATACCAGTCCAGAAGTAGGACAGACAGTGACTTTCACCATGACCATCTATTCTGAGCATGAGAATGCTACTGAGCTTAGGATGAATAGGGGGACAGGTAGTGCCGCAACTACGGTAGAAACCAAAACCTTTACTTCTTGGAATACAGAAGACTCTTATGTGGAAACCTTCCAGTACACCATTCCTGAGGATGCAGCCGGTAACACTTTGACAATGGAATTTGTCTTGGTGACGGAAAGTAACTTTACGGCAAGACGCAGCATCAATTTGAACGTGGCTGCAGGGGAATAATTAATTTTATTGACTTCGAATTTCTTAAAAGGAAATTTAATGCTTAAAACAGCTGATCATTGATCAGCTGTTTTTTTATGCCTCTTCATCCGGACGAAATCTGATTTCAATAGGATAGGGGAAAGCATGGATTAATTCTCCTTTTTTGATCTGGTTTTTCAGCCCTTGCCAATAACCTGGATCAAATAGGTCTTTGTGGTATTCCAAAAAATGATCCTGTACGTCCTTTCTTCCTATCATCCATTTTTTGAAATCTTCAGGAAAAACATCGTTATCAGCGATATCATACCAAGGTTCTGAGGCATAAATCTGCTCATAGTTTTCCGGTTTGGGTTTCCATCGGAAATTCATATCTGTTAAAAACTCGATTTCATCGTAATCATAAAACACCACCCTTTTTTGTCTTGTTACGCCAAAGTTTTTTGTCATCATATCACCCGGGAAAATATTTGCTTTTGCCAATTGCAAAATTGCATAGCCATATTCTTCCACAGCCATTTTTGCATCTTCAAAACTGCATTTCTCCAAATAGAGATTCATAGGGATCATTTTTCTCTCCGTGTAGACATGTTTGAGGATCAATTCATTTTCATTGACCTGAAGGAGTGAATTGACTGAGTTTCGCAATTCTTCCATCAGGCTAGGATGAATCCTATCCAAGGGAATATGGAATTCTTCAAATTCATGAGTATCTGCCATTCTGCCAACCCGGTCATGAAGACCTACCATTTTGTATTTGTCCCTTACTTCCTGCCTTGTCATGGTTTTGGGTGGGTCAAAATAATCCTTGATCATCTTGAATACAATGTTGTATGAGGGCAGGGTAAATACAGTCATTACCATACCTTTGATGCCTTCAGCTACCACAAACTGATCGTCACTTTGCGCCAGATGATTGATGAAATCCCGATAAAACTCGGTTTTACCATGTTTGTTAAATCCTATTGCATTGTACAATTCATGCACTTGTTTATGCGTAATGACGGAATTGAGAAATGCTACAAATTGTGAAGGAATGTCTACTTCAACCATAAAATAGGACCTTGTAAAACTGAAAAGATGAGCCATGATTTTGGGATCAAAAATCATGGTGTCTACATAAACTCCTCTCGGTCCATTCAGAAATGGGATTATAAAAGGCATCCACTTTCCACCAACTCTTGTTCTTCCAACCAAATAAGCGGCCTTATTTCTATAAAATATACTTTTCAATACTTGGGTAACCGTGTCTTCTGTAGTCTCATACCGGGTAAGAATGACATCTCGTACAGAATTCACCAAAAATTGTATGTCTGCTTCTTTGTCGAGGTATTGGGTTCCAAAATCATAATCATCCATAATACTGCGGATGATTCTTTGCAGTCCCCATTCGGAGGGATAAACATTGAAAAGATTAAGATTCGTGAAAATTGGACATGAATTATACCCTTCATGAACAAACATCAATTCCTCATTTATCGCCAGGCCATGATAAACCTTTCTGATGATGGAATTAAAAAAGGTCTCTGCCAATTCTTTATCCAACCTATTGTCTATTTGTTCATGATACACAAGTTTGGTGGCTTTCCAAAAGTCAAAATTCCCGACAGATGTCTGAAGATGTGTAATGATTTGGCTTTTGGTTTCATTTACATGATCCTTATAAAGCCTCAATCTTTTCTTGTGTAATGCCTGCATTCCCGCCCAGTCTTTTTTCTGAAAAAATCCGGGTGCCAGTCTTGTCATTTCTGCATATACATTCATATAATGATCAAAACTTTCACCGATAATCCGGCTAGTATCTGTGATTTTTTTTCTGTCCATGTAAAAATAAATGTGCTATCTCCAATAAAAGTAAAAAGATTGCTTTTAGATGTAGCTTATATCAGAGATGAATTTGATAAATTCAAAAAAATATCCTCCTCCTTGAATTTAAAATTCTTATTAATCGATATCTCTTGTTGAAAATTAGGTAGCCAATTCTTTTATAGAAATTTTAATCTGTTTAACTTTTTTTTCCACAAGTTATCTGTGTGATTTTCTTGTATTTCCGATATAAAATTGAGTATGATATTCACCATTTTGAAGACAAAATAAAATTTTCGCAATCGATTGTTTGGACAATTAGAAAACATTCTATACCTTTCAAACATGTTATTCAATCATTGAATATCTACAATAGGTTTAATAGGTTTGAGAGATGGAAAAGGCTGGGACAATGTTCCGGCCTTTTTTGATTTTTACCTGTTTTGTACTTTATTCGTTTTCATTTTCGGGCATTTGAATGAATAACAAAAACACACATTCCCTCCGTATTTCATTTTTGGGATTAATAATAGGTTTTATGTTTTCCTGTTCTTTTGAAAAGGAGAAAAAACAGGAGATCGTCGAGGATGAGTACGACCTGGAAGAGGAAGAAATGCAATTGTTGGAGATAGGAATCCAGCAGCTACAACCTTGGGTTTCCCATTGGAAATCCAAAGAAAGTAGTTTTACCCCTTCAGACTTCACCCTAGACAAAAAATTAGCATTCGACCAACTTGAGTGGCCAGAAGAAAACTTCATTGATGAGAATTCCCCATTCTTCCCTTATTTGCTTTCCCACCCTGAGGGGAAAGGCGTGGTAGATATTTATAGCTATAAAATTGTTTTCCCAGAACAAGGTGGCCCATTTCTAAATCCTGATTCAGAAGTCATTTATTTCAAAAATGATGGCATGAGGGAAAGGTTGTTGTTTATTGGACCATCTGGAGGTTTTGAAGATGCGGTTTGGGTAACACCGGAATACCTTATGGTATCGGGTTTTTTTGAAGAAGATGAGGGCATTACACCAAAACTTTGGCTTATCGATGTTGAGAATTCAATGCATTTGATATTTAAACATCCTATTTACACAACTAATTATTCCAAAGATGGGTTTTTAAAGAGTAAGCTTAAGAAAATCGATTTTTAATGCAATTTGGAAGAGTAATTAGCAAATTAGAACAAATGCTAGAAAGTCCCCTACCTGGAAGAAAGGGACAAATCACCATGGCACCTTTGCCGGTTAACGAGGAGCGTTTTGCTCAGCAGATGAGAAAAGGTTTCAGAAAAGGGGCTGTACTTATGCTTTTTTACCCTGATTCCTCAGGAAACTGTTACGTTCCTTTTATCAAAAGACCCACTTACGAAGGTGTCCATAGTGGACAGATAGCATTTCCGGGAGGCAAAATGGAAGAAAGTGATGGAGATTTGGCTAAAACTGCACTTAGGGAATCGGAAGAGGAGATAGGGATAGATTCGGCCAAGGTGACTTTATTGGGAAGGATGTCGGATTTATATATTCCACCGAGCAACTTTATGGTTTCGCCTTACTTGGGTTTTCTTAGTGAACAACCAAAATTCCATCCAGATCCCCTTGAGGTAGAGAGGATTATCAATTGTCCCATGAATACGCTTTTGGATAAAAATATCAGGAAAACCGGTATCATCAATACAAATGGCGGCTACAAGATTGAGGCACCTTATTTTGATATAGAATCTGAGTTGGTCTGGGGAGCTACAGCAATGATGTTGGGAGAATTTACCTACATGTGGGAAAGCCAGGATTTTTGATTTTTTGTGCATTTGTGCTATTGTTGTAAAAAACCTGTTTTTACATGCAAGAAGCCACACCGTTGATTACCAATGATGCCATAGTTTTTGGGATTTTAATGACTGTTTTGGCATTGGTTTTTGGTACTTCATCCAGCTCCAATCCTGTTTGGAAAAAATTTTATAGGGTAGTTCCATCTATATTGTTGTGTTATTTTATTCCTGCGGTTTTGAACTCCGTCGGTTTGATCTCGGGAGAATATTCCGGGCTCTATAGCATGGCTTCCAGGTATCTTTTGCCTACATCATTGGTATTATTGACCCTAAGCATTGATTTCAAAGGTATTTTGAAATTAGGCCCAAAGGCTTTGGTTATGTTTTTGGCAGGCTCCGTGGGTATTATCCTTGGTGGCCCATTGGCTTTATTGACAATTTCTTCCATTTTCCCTGAAGTTTTGGGTGGTGCCGGACCTGATGAAATTTGGAGGGGGCTTGCCACCATTGCGGGAAGTTGGATTGGTGGGGGAGCAAATCAGACAGCCATGTTGGAGGTCTTTGAGGCTAGTCCTACACTGTTTTCCCAGATGATAGCAGTAGATGTCTTGGTCGCCAATGTTTGGATGGCAGTATTGCTCTACTGGGCGGCTAAACCAGGAACTATCGACAAGCTCTTCAAAGCTGATAGTTCAGCCATTCATGAGCTTCAGGATAAAGTTGAAAAATACAGGGAGGGGATACTGAAAATCCCGACCATGGCAGACACCATGAAAATTCTGGGAATAGGTTTCGCTCTGACAGGCTTGGCGCATCTGATTGCGGATTGGCTGGCTCCTTTCATAGGAGAAAACTATCCAGCTTTGGGCCAGTATTCTCTGGATAAAACCTTCTTTTGGATTGTGGTAGTAGCTACCACAGGGGGACTTTTGCTTTCATTTACACGTGCAAGAGAATTGGAAGGAGCCGGAGCTTCCAGGTTAGGTTCTGTTCTGCTCTACGTCTTGGTAGCCACCATTGGTATGCAAATGGATCTGATGGCCATCTTTGATAGCCCTGTATTTTTTCTGATTGGTATATTGTGGATGTTTTTCCATGTGGCGATCATGCTTTTGGTTGCTTACCTTATAAAAGCACCATTCTTTTTCGTGGCAGTGGGTTCTCAAGCCAATGTGGGAGGAGCGGCCTCAGCTCCTATTGTAGCTTCCGCTTTTAATCCATCCTTGGCACCCGTAGGTGTATTGATGGCAGTCTTGGGTTATGCAGTGGGTACCTATGGCGCCTATATCTGTGGACTCTTGCTGCAGTTGGTGCATGGCTGATTTGGGTCAATGTGATTATCTGCAATCACGCCGGTAGACATATTTCCTTTGCTTTATGTAAGGATGACGCCTGCCCGACGTGAGGTGGGGATGAAGGAAGTATGCTTGAATCTTGATTTTTTCTTGATCCTTAGTACAATAAACTGGTGAAAAAGTGGACAAGACTTATAGCATTTTTTTGCCCGTAGACGGACAAAAATGTACGTCTGTCCACAAGTACTTTTTTCAAAATGCCCATTTATTGGCTTTTATTGGGGTTTTTATAGATGGCATGGATGCTGAATGAAAAGCAGAAGATTAAATCCCCAAAATGTTTGGGATTTGTCCGGCCCTTTGTGGTCACCAACCAAACTAGATTTTAATAGCCATGTGGAAGAATTATTTCAAAGTATCCTTTAGAAATCTCATGAAGCGTAAGCTTTATGCGGGTATTAATATTCTTGGACTTACTGTTGCCATTGTCAGCTTTTTGGCCATTGCATTGTTCATTCACCATGAAGCCACCTATGATAGCATGTATGGGGATTCTGACCGTGTGGTGAGATTTGCTCAGCGTTTTGCTATGGCGGGTGAGGAGCAGGTCGTTTCCATGACTCCATCCGCATTGGCCCCCACACTAATGGAAGAAATGGATGAAGTGGAAGTGGCCGCCCTGATTTTCGATTACAGTATTTTTGCTTCGGTACTGGTAGATGCTGGAAATGGAAACCAAGAGGAAAGTAAATTTGCCTTTGTTGATGAAAATTTCTTCGAAATATTTGATTTGGAGCTTTTGGCAGGAGGAGAGGGGAATCTACTCTCAGAGCCCAATCAGATTGTGCTTACTTCCTCTACTGCTCAACGATATTTCAGGAGACCTTTGGAAGCAGTTGGAAATTCCATTAAGATAGATGGAAAAGATTATCAGGTCACAGGAGTTGTGAAGGATTTCCCGAGCAATAGTCATATTGATTTTGATTTTTTGGCCTCATTTATCACCACAAGAGACGGGAAAAACCCCCAATGGAATCCAGCTAATTATTATACCTATGCGAAACTAAGTCCTATGGCTGATCAAGAAGTTTTTTCAGCAAAGCTGGATCAGATGGTTGAAAAATATTTTGGAGAAGAAATGAGGAGTTATGGATTTGAGGTTGCTGTCATGTATCAGCCCTTGACTTCCATACATTTGGGTTACAGTCAACTCAAGGATATCAAACCTGCTATTGATATCAAGAACCTGTATATTTTTGGCTCAGTAGCTATTCTGTTGATCGTCATAGGGATAATCAATTACGTAAATTTGGCTACGGCAGAATCTACAGAAAGAAACAAAGAAGTAGGACTCAGGAAGGTTTTGGGTGCCGAAAGGTCACAGTTATTTGGACAGTTTTTATCCGAATCCATGATTTTATCCATTTCAGGATTGATATTTAGCTTATTGATACTGTATGCTTTGAAGGGAGTATTTGAAGATTTTTCGGGAGTTCCCATGCAGCTTGAATTGCTGAGCAGCCCATTAGGGATAGTTTTGGTCCTGGGCTTGATGTTGGGAATAGGCTTGTTTTCCGGATTTTACCCTGCTTTGATATTGTCAGGAAAGGAGCCACTTCAAGCTTTGGGCAAAAAGATAAGTGGTGTCGCAGGTGGGGCCTGGCTGAGAAGAAGTCTTGTCGTCTTTCAGTTTTTTGTATCCATCAGTCTTTTGCTGGCCACTTTCATAGTCAAAAAGCAGTTGGAATTTATGCAGACCATAAATTTGGGTTATGAGCGTGAAGAGGTGATTGCCCTCAATTTTCATTACAACATGGGAGAAAAATTTCCTTCGTTGAAAAGTGAATTGGAAAGAACCGGCGCTGCGCAATCCACGAGCCGGGCAAATTCGCTCCCTATTTTTATACAGGCGGGCTACTCCATATCACCTGGAGGAGATAATGACAAAGATTTTATGGTTACAGGGTTTGCCGTAGACCATGAGATAGTGCAGACCCTCAACTTGAATCTGCTGGCTGGTATGGGGTTTTCGGATCAGGATATCAATCAGACAGCTGCTTATGAGGGCCAAATGGAAATGAATATTCTACTAAATGAAGCTGCTGTTAGAGAATTAGGCTGGACAGTAGAGGAAAGTGTAGGTAGGAAAGTGAATTATAATGGACTGATTTCCAATATAAAAGGTGTAGTGCAAGATTTCTACTTCAACTCTTTACACAATCAGGTAGGTCCTTTGGCCATATTTCTTCAACCCTCGGAAGCCAATTGGATTTTGGCCAAACTTCCAAAAGGCAATCCTATGGACAAGCTGTCTAAAATGGAAGAGGTATGGAAAGGGGTTTATCCCGACAGGCCCTTTGCTTATCGTTTCCTTGATGATGAATACGCAAAAATGTATCAGACCGAACAAAGCGTATCCCGCATATTCCAGCTTTTTGCCGGTATTGCCATATTCATAGCCTGTATGGGATTATTTGGGTTGGTTTCTTATGTGGCCATGCGTAGGACCAGAGAAATCAGCATAAGAAAGGTATTGGGCGCAAAAGCAACAGATGTACTAAAAATACTCTCCTCTGATTTCTTTATGCTCTTAGGTTTTTCAGCCGTGCTGTCCATTGGTTTTGGCTTGTGGTTTAGCAAAGAATGGCTTTCAGGTTTTGCCTATAAAACCGTGGTCTCGCCTTGGAATTTTGTGGTGGCCATTGGGCTTGTCGCTTTTATTTCTTTAATGACCATAGGCTACAGGACGACAAAAGTCTTTTTACAAAACCCTGCTAAGACGCTGAAGGATGAGTGATGGTGGGGGTTTTAGATTTTAGATTTCAGATTTTTGATTTAAGATCTAAGAAACGAGACGTATAATATCAAGGAGTAAGAAATTATGAATGAAAAATTAATAA
>NZ_REBN01000038.1 GCF_007692705.1 Mongoliibacter sp. | reverse complement strand
CCTAAAAAGCAACATTTTATATGAAGCTGGAAATTGGAGTAATTCAAGAATCAGGAAATTCTTAGCTCGACATTAAAAGCAATATCTGATTCTCACTTTAGTATCTGATTTGGACTAAAAATCTATAATTCAGAAAACAAGCAATTACAATATCCCCCTACAATCACAGCGAAGCTATCATCGAAAACCTGTGTGCATCTGCGGTAGCATTCCGAACTATAATGCTACCTCCTCCTTTAAGTAATTATCAAAAGACAATCACTTAAAATCAAAAGGTAAACCTTTAGAGCAAAGAAACTCTTATTAACTTTTATTGATTCAGCACTAAAACAGGAATTGATTTGTCATTGGCAATCAAACGTTCTGCTACAGACCCAATCAGGAAATCGCTGTCATCGTTGCTTCCTTTTCGCCCAAGTACAATCAGGTCAATACCCTGCCCAAGTGCGTAATCATAAATTGTTTTACTAATGTGTTCGTCACCTCCAAATAACATGGTGGTATCAGGAGAATCGGCAACTTTCTTTTTCAATTGTTTGAATTTATCTTCGGCCTTTTTCTGAAGTTCTTTCTTGATATCCTTGGTATCTTTGATGTAGGGAAAAAACTGCATGGATAATTTGATGACATGTACAAGTTCCAATGTAGAAGAAGCCTTTTTCGCCAACTCCAAGCCCATTTCCACTACAGGAGCACTATATTTAGAAAAATCAATGGGAGCTAAAATGGCATCAAATCTTGGCCTTGCCATTTCAGGAATAAACAAACAGGGAGTCTTGCTTAAGCGAACCAATTTGGAGCTCAAGGTACCAGACCCTTCATAATGGTGTTTTTTGCCCAGCAACATCAAGTCGTAGGAATTTGCATCGATCCTGGCAATCAGATCACTTACTTTTTTATCATGCCAAATATGGATTTTTACTGCATCATTACCGGTACCAAATATGTCATCTACCTGTTCTGATAGTTCTTCAGCCAAAATATCACTCAGGTTGCGCCCCTGCTCGGCCAAGGTTTCACGTAATCCTGAAGGCAGGCTATCAATCTCAAGCCAATGAATGATATCCAACTGTTTGAAATTAAAAAAATTATCAAGTTTTTTAATATACTTCAAAAGTAGGTTATCCACAGAGCTCAGGTCTGCAAGCAGTACAATACGTTCAAGTTTATATTTCATATCATTTGGTTTTTTTGGGGGTTGAGTCGGGTTCAGTTGTTTTATTACGCTTTTGGATATTCTTCCAAACCACTTCAGCTAATTTACCTTCATAATTTTTACGGCTTTTTTCCTGACTCAGCAGGGTCATCTCTGCGAATTCTTTTTGGAGACCTTTCCTCAATGAATACGCCATTACCAACAAGATGACGAGAAATGGAAGTCCTGTGGAAATAGTAGCTGTCTGTAAGGCCGTCAGCCCCCCTCCTATCAGCAATACAGCTGCAACAGCACCTTCTGTACAGGCCCAAAACACCCGCTGAGCAACCGGAGCGTCTAATTTTCCACCAGCCGTTATGCTGTCTATCACCAAGGAACCTGAATCAGATGAAGTGACAAAAAATGATGCGATCAAAATCATACCTACAATTGACCCTATCGTTGCAAAAGGAAATTCTCCCAAAAACACGAAAAGAGCTGTTGCTTCATCTTGGGTGATTTGCTCTGCCAAATTACTAGCCTCATTGTGAAGATCTATAAATATGGCGCTACCCCCCATTGCACTCAACCAAAAGAAGGTCAAAAAACTAGGAATAATGAGAACGCCCGTGATAAACTCCCGAATAGTACGGCCTTTTGATACCCGGGCAATAAACATTCCCACAAAAGGTGACCAGGAAATCCACCAAGCCCAATAGAAAACGGTCCAGTCCCCTTGCCAGCCTTGGTCCCGATAGGCCTCTGTCCATGTTGCTACGGTGACTATGCTAGTCAGGTAATTGCCTATATTCTGTACCGTAGAGCGGAAAATAAATAAGGTAGGGCCCACTATCAAAATGAAAATCAGTAAGATGGCTGCAATTCGAATATTCCACTCACTTAAGAATTTCACACCTTTCTCTACTCCTGCCACAACAGATAAAGTAGCTATCAAGGTAATCCCGCCTATCAGCCCCACTTGAAGCCAAACACTATTATCAAAATCTGTAAGGTATGCAATACCAGCACCGACCTGCTTCACGCCCAGACCTAATGAGGTAGCCAAACCGAAAAGAGTCGCTAAAACTGCAAAGACATCAATCACATCTCCTATCCAGCCATAAATCCGATCTCCTAAAATTGGATAAAAAACCGAACGAATCGTTAAAGGCAAACCTTTGTTGAATGCAAAAAAACCAAGACTTAGGGCTACCAAAGCATAGATGGCCCAAGCATGAAACCCCCAGTGCATAAAAGTGTAATTCATGGCTTTCTCTGCAGCCTCCACAGTACCACCTTCACCAAAAGGAGGAGATTTGTAATGGAAAACCGGCTCGGCAACTCCCCAAAATAACAATCCAATTCCCATACCAGCACTGAACAACATGGCAAACCAAGCTGCAGTTGTGAATTCAGGTTCTGCTTCTTTACCGCCTAATCGAATACTCCCATATTTACTGAATGCCAAATACACACAGAATATCAAAAAGGCATTGACAGTAACAATGAATATCCAACCTGTTTTGTCTGTGACCCAATCTTTGAACCCCGCAAAAAAGCTTTCCATTGGCTCCCCAACAATTAGGGTGATAGAAATGAAAAGTACAATTAAGGCAATTGCAGGCCAAAATACGGGTTTGTGAATATCGAAATACTTTTTAGATATCATCAATCATTAATTTTATGACATTGCTGCCATCGTTCAAACTTATTTCCAATTATCAAAAGCTACTCTTGTCCTTTCATCCAAGAGAAAGCCTATACTCCTTTTCTGCAATGATGCAGCACTGCCTCAGAAATAATAACCCATGTTAATATTGAGACGTGTATTCCAGCCTGGATTAGGATCAATCGGATTACTTGAACTAACAGGCTGTGTTATATCACCAATACCACGGCCTGTTCCCAAAGCGTTACCACCAAAAGCTCCAGTCAACCAAGGATGGTTGACTCCCCTTGCAACATCAAAATAGCAATAGATATGGCCAGCGGTGACCAATGCACCAAATACATTTTGTTGGGTGTTCGCAAAACGAATCCTTTCATTATCAATGGTTACATTGTTATATTTTCTCATGAAAGTGTAATTGTTATACACCTGAACATTCCGAACAGGTCCCCAAGAAACTGGAATATTGTAAGCCAAACCAGCCAGATACATTGCGGCATTACTTGCCACATCGTAAGTACCAAAACCATATGCTCCCATCTGCACTGCCTCCAAAACATTTCCAGCATCATCTCTCACATCTTCAAAAGCATAATAGAGAGCCTGTGTTTTCAGGTTCCACCTGCCATAATCCTGTTCATAATGAATTGCAGCAGAATAATTTCTACCAATATGTTCTGTCACTTGGTTAAAAAGCTGATGGGTCTGAAGGGAAAGTCCAAGCTCCGCCCCACCTATTTGTTTTGCTGCCCTGACATTCCATTGGTGTCTCTCTATGTTATTATTACCGTCAATCGGTACAACGTCATAGCTGTACCTTGCTGTAGACGCTTCACCAAATGACAGCTCATTTGTTCCCCGAGGTTCGCTCATCAGAAAATAAGCTGCATTTAAAGTCCAGTCTTTCCAATTTCTGGTATAATTGAAGCCAATCTGATGATCATCTTCCAACCCCACGTAATAAGGAAGCTGAAACCACCAGTTATGAGAAGCATAAGTAAGCAAACCAAATGGGACTTGCGTAATTCCAAACTGAAGGTTGTTGGATTCATTGAAGCGGTAACCCACCCATCCAAATTTGATGAAATGTGTATTGAATGTTGGGAAAAAGCGGTATTGAAAAGCAAATTGTAGCCCATCCTTATAGGCATCTATTTCTATCCACCAAGAATCCCATGTCCATTCATTCTGAATAAAAGTCCCTAATGGAGCTGTATTCCCTTCATAATGTGTCCAAATAGCATTTAAACGAAAGGCTCCACCAACTTTGACCCAAGAAGTATCCATATTGGTCTCCCTGACTGCCCAATTCCCGACTTCAAGTCCGCTCTTGTCGGTACCTCTGTTTTT
>NZ_REBN01000084.1 GCF_007692705.1 Mongoliibacter sp. | reverse complement strand
CACCTAATCCATACTCACATTCACCACATTGTCTTCAGGGATTCTATCAATCAGCTTATTATATGGATCTATTCCTGCCTTTACCGGAGCTTCTCCCTTTACTTTGATTTGCAACGTAGTTTCACCAGGGGCAATTTTGTGCTTTTGTAGATATAGCGGATTGGTTCTGTTTCTGCCATTCTCATCCTTATCCTCTTTGGCAAAAATTCCAATATCTATGTAATCCCCTTGATATTGTGCGGGAGTTTCCCTCCCCAAACTATCTGCATGAACTTTTTGAGAACTTATGGTCAATGTCACCAGGTATTCATCTTCTCCCTGTTTCTCGGCTTTGGCTTCCTTGGCCTTATTTTCATACAGGGTGATTTTATTCCAGGTGTCGTCGAGAAAATAATGCATGGAATCAGGGGTATGGTTGGTAAGATGTCTAAGCAGGTCAGAACTTCCTGCAAAAGGAGGTGTTTCCTTCAAACCAAATTCATCCACAAACTCCCGTAAAGCAGCGTCCATAGCATCATCCCCTATATAATCTCTCAATGCATATAGGACCAAGGCACCTTTTTGATACCAGATATACCCTCTATCCGCATTGATAAACACATTTTCCTTTTTACTTTCATTGGATCTCCCGGCCAGGTAACTGTCCAGTTCCTGTTTGAGAAAACGCTTCATATTATCACTTCCATAGGCATTTTCTGTCAAAATCAAGGCAGAATACTCGGCCAAAGCTTCAGAAATCAAGTTAGATCCTCTTGTGTAGTTTGGCGGCACCTGATGGCCCCACCATTGGTGTGCCAGTTCATGGGCTGTTACAAAATAAACATAGTCAAAGTCATTCGGATCACTGAAGTCTGCTACCCAACCAAAACTTTCGGAAAAAGGTACCGTGTTGGGGAAAGACTGGGCAAAACCGGCATACCTTGGAAATTCCAAAATCCTCATTTGCCTAAATTGAAAAGGACTGTATTTTTCCGAAAAATAGACCAAGCCATCTTTGTAAGCTGCCAGAAATCTGTCCAGGTTATATTTATGTCCAGGATGATGGTAAATTTCGATAGCAACCTTTTGACCATCCGGAAGAACGGCTTCATCCAATAACACATCAAAATCTGCCGAGACAATGGAGAAAAAGTACTGTATAGGGGTGTCTTGTATGTAGTGGAAATACCTTCTTCCATTTTCTTCCCATTCCCTTTGTAAGTAGCCTGGCACCACCGCAATCTGATCAGGGTGTGTACTCACAATTGCCTCGAAGTTTACAAAATCAGCATCTTGAGAAAAAAGGAGATTGGTCAATCCAAAGGGATCATCATGAGGTGGCAGGTCCGTATCCTTCTTTTCAAGCCCATGCTTTTTCCGGATTTCATCTGAAGTCAATTCTATTGACTGGTTATACCCGAAACTTGGCAAAAAAGATGAGGTAAAGGTGCCATTGTAAACCAAGTCTCTTCCATATCCGGAATTTGGGAATCCCTTATTGATTAAACTTGCGGTAACCTCCAGCTGTAAAGTATCTCCAGGTTCCATCCTTTGAGGAAGGGCCAGTATCTTATACCATTCTTTTTGACTGTATTTATTCAAGACATCAAATTTCCTTCTTTCATATTTTAAAGGAAAACGGTAAGTAAGGGCTTGACCATTCATACTGACTTCAAATTCAGTCAATTCATTTGAATTCATATGTAAGGAGTCAATAGGACTGTCCGTCTTATTGACTATAGTCAACAGCAGGTTGAAATGGGCGTTCCTTTCCTCTGGAATCAGATCTGCTTTCAAAAGCACTGATACTACTTTAGGTTGAGGAAGACGCTCATAATGCTTGAGTTGTTTCTCGTATTCGGCTCTGTTTTTCTGACCTTCCTTCACCGTCTGATAGCCATTTTTATAGACAACCGATTGGAAAATATATGCGCCGGATCCCAGACCTATTAATAGAAAAACCAGAGAGAGACCAACAGCAGGAGACTTCAAACGCTTTTTAGCGGTATTCCACCTACTGGAAAAGCTCACATCTGTTCCTCTGATAAAGAAGATGCTGAAAAACAAGACCAGGAAAAGACCGATGGCAGTCCAATAAATATTAAACCAAAGCAATGAACTGGAAAAATGGCCTAAGCCATTCATGTCAGACCAAAGATATGATGGCTTGAATGAATAAAGGAAAAGATTGAAATTGACATCAGCCAAATCCATCACCACACCCAGTACTACCCAAATCGCTATACTCGCTGCATGACCGGCAAATTTGTTGTTGAACAGCATATGGACAGCAAATACCAACATCACCATTTGCAGGTAGTCTGGATAAGTAATCAAAAAACTGTCTACCAGATAAACCGGGAGTTCATAATTGAAATATCCTTTCAATGTCTGAACCAATATACCCACAGGAATGGGGATAAAAGCTAAAATAAAGGTTACTACTGCCATCGCAAAAAATTTGGATGAAAGCAGGACACTGTCCTTTACTGGAAAGGTATCGCTGATCACAGCATATCCTGAAGCTTGATTTCTATGGATAGATTCACCGGTAAAGAATACTATGATGATAAAGACAAAGAGATTATAATCAAAACCTTTGAACTCCATCAAAAAGCTGGTGACGGGAAAGTTGGATACGGAGTAAATCGTAGAACCTATCCAAAAATCAATTACCAAAAACACAAGGCCACCCAGGAGGATGGATCTAAAATACACATCCTTTACCACATTATTAACCTCGATTTTGGTCAAGGCCACCAAGCTCATCCATTGATATGTACCTGAAAAAAGGGTTTGGACCTTTCCAACCGGACCTACAGGTGCTTTTTCATCTGCTCCTGACTTTTTGGTGGGCTTCATTCGCTCCTGAAAGAAATAGCTAAAGGAAAAGCGCCAATAAGCAGCTAAGAAAAAGCACAACCCCGCCAAGGACCAAATGATCCTGTTCCATAGTAGGTTTCCCTGCAGAGGAGCGATAAAGGAATTTTGTTCGAAAGGTGTTAGATAACGTGTTTCATAATTGAAGGCATTGAGCGCAAAAGGGTCCAGCAACTGAACCAGGTTTTTGTTTTCTATATCCTGAGCCAGAAAGTTAGAAAGCAAGTATGCTATAAATAAAATAATGCCTCCAGAGTATATGGATTTGATATTTCTGGTGAAAATAATCAGGGCAAAAAACAAAGTGCCCGCAATCCACATATTAGGCAGCACCATAGTCAGCCAGGGATGAAGATAATTCATAAGCACATGCGGACCATAGCGCTCTGCATCTGTCCAGCCTGTTGCACCTCCGATTATACTTCCAATAAATATCCCAAGCATCACTCCTGCTGTGATTCCCAGCAAAACCACAAATGAACCCCAAAACCTGCCCATGAAATAGCCGAACTTACTTAATGGATAGCTGAACATAAAGGTACCTGTCTTATGTTCGAGGTCTCTGTAAATTGGAACTCCCATGATGGCAGAAGCGAGCAATACACCAAAAAGGGAAATTGTCACCTGTAACTGAGCTATCACATAGGGCGAATTATGAAATACCGTCTCTGCAGCTGGCGTAAAGCCACCACCCAATAGCACAAAAGCTACTGCAAACAATGCCCCGAAATAAGCATAGGTAGCTGGCCTTGACAGCCTGTACCTAATTTCAAACTTGAATACACTCCAAAAATCCCGCATGGCTTACAAAGTTATAGGGTCCATTTTTTGAGCAATGTGACTGAAATACACGTCTTCAAGGTTAGCCGGAACCCCTTCAAAATCATTTAGCGGTGAGACTTCACTGATAATGCGCAGGTTAAGTTTACCTTCTTTCAATTGAGTAGAAATAAGGTTATACTGGCCTCTGTACTCATCCAATGCAGACTTATCTATACTTTTCTGATAAATCATACCCTCCAGATCCATGACTCCATCGGACGGTTTACCCTGCATCAACAGTTCTCCCTGGCAGATAATGGCCATGTTTGAGCAGAGTGTGCTTACATCCTCCACAATGTGCGTGGATAAAATAACAATGGTATTTTCACCCAGTTCACTGAGCAAATTGTAAAATCTGTTTCTTTCTGAAGGGTCAAGTCCGGCTGTAGGTTCATCCACAATGATAAGAGACGGATTGCCTGCCAATGCCTGGGCAATTCCAAAACGTTGGCGCATTCCACCTGAAAAAGTACCCAAAGCCTTTTTTCGGTCTTTAAAAAGATTGACTTTCTGCAATAAAGAAGCAACCAGGTCTTTTCTTTCTGACCTGTGAATTACCCCTTTCATTTGGGCAATATGGTCAAGCATCACTTCTGCACTTATTCTTGGATACAAACCAAAGTCTTGGGGCAAATAACCGAGTTTTTCCCGTAGCTGTTGCTTATCTTTCAAAACGTCCAGGCCATCTAAGAATATATTGCCTGTATCAGCATCCTGTAGCGTTGCTATGGTGCGCATCAAAGTGGATTTTCCTGCGCCATTTGGACCCAATAGGCCAAACATTCCTTGAGGTATGGTTAATGAAATGTCGTTCAAGGCCTTAACTCCATTGGAATAGGTCTTTGAAAGGTTTTGGATTAAAAGTTCCATAATGCATAGTTTGTGGTGGATATTAAATAATTAAGATTTTAAAAATAATGTATAAATACTCAAACATTCATCAATTACCCGATTAATTTCATTTTACAATAATAAATTTTGTTAATTGATCCAAAAACGAACATTTTAAATTATTGTACTATTTCGGACTTAAAGTGATTCCAAAAGAGAAAGAACATCAATTCAAATGTTTAAATGGATAGTCCTGAAATGATAGGGATTCTGTTTCAATTTATATTCCTATTGCTAAAAACAGGCTTTGGACTGACCTTGATAATACCTGAGTGCAATTTTCTTTTCTCTTGGCATTTTATCAAAACATAATAGAATAAAAAATAAGGAGACAAGAAACTTGTCTCCTTAAATTGTTCTTAAACTCCAAACATTAAAATTGATGTGTTCATTTGTAATTTATTAAAAAAAAGAGCTCCTATTATTATAATTACATTAACTTGTAAATGAACTGTTTATAAAAATTCATTATGCAAAAGGTTAGAAGAAATAAAAAGTGTTAACTCAAACAATTACAATCCCTTCTTTAGATTGAAATTTTATAAGAATAAATCTTGAATTATAATTAGGACTTTAAGAAACAAATTGTTTTTTTTAGTTATTGAAGCCCAGAAAAATTCAAGATTAATTGCTAGAAATAAAATCAAGTCAATTAATTAACTTATAAAACTCAACATGAAAGTAAAAGTCTTGTT
Organism: Mongoliibacter sp.; assembly: GCF_007692705.1. Taxonomy (GTDB): domain Bacteria; phylum Bacteroidota; class Bacteroidia; order Cytophagales; family Cyclobacteriaceae; genus Mongoliibacter. The sequence continues at coordinate 13,083 of NZ_REBN01000084.1, read as the reverse complement.
AGTAGAAGACGAATATGAATTGGCTCTGAATATCAGAGATATATTGGAATTTTCTGATTATGAAGTTGTTGGAATTTTTCAAAATGCAGATGATGTTATTTCATATTTATATTCAAATGATCTCCCTGATTTAATATTAATGGACATACTTATTCAGGGTGATAAAGATGGAATTGACCTCACATACTACATTCGGGACAAACATAATATCCCCATCGTCTTTATAACAGCTTATTCAGACCAAAATATATTGGAACGTATAGCCAAAGTATTATACGATGGCTATATCTTAAAACCATTTAACAAGGAGAGGCTTATTTCTACAGTTTATTTGGCACTGGAAGAATTCAAATCTAATAAAAATAAAAAAAGACGCACGGTCAACATCCGGGAAAAAGGCTTTATAGTTCCCGTACCAGAAGAAGAAATCATGTTTTTACAGGCTGATGGTTTGTATACCAAAGTAATTACCAAGTCAAAGAAATACATGGTTAGGGATATCCTAAAAGATATAGGTGAGAAATTAAGTGAAGATAAATTTATCAGAGTACATAAGTCATTTTTAGTAAATATTGATAAAATTCAGTCCATAAATTCAAAAGAGATTTGTATCGATGATCATGTACTTCCAATAAGAAGAGGACTCTACAAGCCTTTAAAACAACTAATGAATATATAGGATTAAAAAACCTTACTACTATTTTTCTAATTAGTAAAACTTTTAACGCTTATATAATCTCAAAGATTTTCAAGGTATTGCAAAAAAAAGGGAGATCAGATCCCGAACTCCCTATTCATTCATAAACTCCGAGATGGTGTGACAATTAGACTACTCAAAGGCTTAAAGTAAATTACTTTATTTTCAATTCTCAATCAATTTCATAAAATTGTAAATAAAAAGTATTAATGGAATAAAGAGCACTTTTTTGGAAGATCCAATCAGAATTTTTTGGACATTTAAAAAATTTAATACCGTTACTACTCACCCTTTTTATACCTATTCACAAAAAAATCAATGAACTTAGAAAAGGTTTTAAAGTTTATGGACTTTTCGTATTAATGATAAAAGCAATCATGGATTTAACTGCTACTACCATCAAGAATATCTTTTCAGTTTATTGTTTTATCGAAATCCGGTAGAATCACAAAAACTTTAGTACCCTCTCCTTCTTTAGATTCTATACTAACGGAAGCACCTATCAGTTCAGTAAATTCTTTGACTATACTTAAACCTAGACCTGTACCTTTTACCCCTATTGAATTCGAAGCTCTGTAAAACGATTCAAATAGATTCGATTTATCTGAATCTGGGATACCTATTCCATAATCTATAATTTCGACAATAATCTGATCATCTGCTTTCCTGACATATATTTCAGGTTCCTTTTGACCTTTGGAATATTTAAGTGAATTAGAGACAATATTTTGAAAAACATGATGTAAAAGGCGCTCATCCGAAACAATAAACCTTGCTTTATCTTCTAAATTAAGTTTGGGAACTCTTAAGTCTCCATCAATACCGACAGAATCAATTATCTCATCAATTAATTTCTTTAAATCAACTTTTTCAAAAGTTGTTGCCATCTTTCCATGAGTTGTCTTTTCGAGTAAAAGTATCCCATCTAATGTATGATCTAGCCTCATAACCTGATTAATGATACTTGACGTGTGCTTATAAGTTGACTCTTCTGCCAGTATCCCCAGCTTCAGCATTTTCATTTGGATTAATTCAACACTCGAATTGATAATAGAAAGAGGAACTCTAAACTCATGAGAGGCCATTGAAATAAATCTGGATTTGAGTTTATTAAGCTCTTGCTCACGCTTCAGATTATCTTCAATTAATTTAATCCCATTTTTGATTTCGGTAATGTCTTGCATCGTCCCATAGAACTTGTACTGGTCCTTTCCTAAAAATTCTACATTGCCTATCAATCTCATATCGATTTCTTTGCCTAAAAAAGTACTCATTTCTAATTCCAGGTCAAATGACTTATTATGGTTAATGGCGTATTGAAACGCCGCAATCAATCTTTTTATTGAATCCCTACTTTTGAAAAATATTTCCCAGTGTATATCATTCAATTGCTTGGAGTTAAATTCACCTATTTCCAAAATATCCAACACCTTTTGAGAAATTTTAGGCATTTTTTCCTCAAGTCCATTGGAATAAGTCACTTCCCAAGTACCTATTTTCGCAATATTATTGCTTCTTTCTAAGATAGTTCTGTAAAAATCATTCGCTCTTTGGACTCTCTTAAATTCTGTCCAATCCAATATAAAGAGGATATAGAAGGATTTAGAATTGATATATGAATGAGAGCAACTTAGACTAACTTCTTTATTTAGATGATCTTTAGTAAAAATAGTGAATTCCTTAAAACCTTCCCTTTCAAGGTCCATCAAACTTGCTTCATTTCCTTTGCTGACAAATTCTCTGAAAAAGTTTTTACCAAGGACTTTTTCGGACGGTTCATCGAATAATTCGTCCGAAAACTTATTCCACTTAACTACTCCCCCCTGATCATCCAACAAGACAAGGGCAATACCAGCGTTGTCATAAATAAACTTGATAGATTCCAAATTTCTTTTATTTTTGAAGTATTGAATGATAATGATCGTAATGAAAACAGTTAAAATCATCATGGTTATCACAAGAATACTGATGACCTTACCATTGGCTTCAATTAGTTTATTTTTTACTTCATTGGCTTTGATATTATCTGCATAAATTTTTTCAAGTTCTCTTGCCTTTATTAAATCAAGGAACATCTTACTCTTGTCATTAATATTTTTTTTACTGTAATTTTTTAAAATCCCATTGTATTTAGAAACATAATATTCTTCTTTTGCCAAATCCCCACTTTCCTTGTAGAAGGAAATTAATTCTTCGTAAACTTCTTCAAAAAAATAATAAAGTTTATTTTCTGATATGATCTCATCTGCTATTAAAAGGTTGGATAACATACCCGATAAGTCACCATTCACCTTATCAATCATACCCAAATGGTAAAAGGCGCTTAGTGTAGCATATTTTTGAGATTCAGAACTTAGTTTAGAAAATAATTCTTTGGATTGCTTGAAATAATTTTCAGCTGATGAATAATCCTGCGATTGAAATGCGATTTCACCCAAATAACTTAAACTGGAAGATGTAAGCTGGTAATCCCCTATCTCTTCGCTTACCTCTAGACTCTGAAAAAAGTGCTTTATGGCTTCGTCATTCTTTTTCAATAAAAATAAGACTTGACCAAGATTGTGTGAAGTTACAGCTTTCCTTTCCCGATTTTCTTGTTTCTCAAAATAATCATAGGCCAATTTATGATATTCGAATGCAACAGAATCCAATCCTAATCTCCCAAATGTATGTCCTAGTGAAATATTACAATTAGCTATTCCATCCAAATTTCCAGAAGCTTCAAATATATCCAAAGCCTTTTTTATATATTCTATGGATTCCACAAAAGAAAACTGGCTTGAATATACCGCAGACATATTTCTAAATGCAAATGCCTGGCCATCTAAATATTCATGCACCAAAGAGAGTTCCAATGCTTCATTGGCTAATTTAAGAGCTCTTAAATTGTCAACATAGACATTATTTCTGCTTAATTCATTAAGTCTGTCTATTTTTCCCAGTGTTAGTTGTTGAGGATTTTTGACTTGTTCTACTCCATATACAGATTGATAAAGTAAAAAATAGAGGACTATGGAAATCGTAACTTTAAATAAAACAAATATATCTCTCCCAGTATTTACCATTTCGGATTTAGTAATTAGTAGTTTCAAGTAGCACGGTTCGACAACCACACTTCATATAGAAATCTTAGCTTGCTTTTCTTATATAAAAACCCAAGTGAATACTGCATATTCTTTACACTTACCGTGTATGATTTTATGTGAAATCATAAGCTTTTTGAGCATGCTCTTCTACAAGAGTATCTACAAATAAGAATATCTAATCAATTTGAATAAGTTCATGAAGCATGTACTTGAAAATTGCTTAAAAGCAGACATCTGTATCTATAATTTCACTAGGTACGGCTATATTCCCATTATGCTACAATTTAATTTTCATTTATTGAATTTGGTTGCTATGGAGTCAATCATTGATCGGAGCACTATCACATTCCAGTGAAAAAAAATCAATTAGAAGATTAATTCTATTTGATTTTTTAACACTACTAATTGATAAGTTTTCACAACTGAAATCTGAAACTCACTTTTCAATCTCCAAAAAAAATGTGGACAACTATACCAATAATCGAAATAATAATTTTTCTGCAAAAAAGTGTAAATAAAATGACTTCTACGCAATGCTACTGCCAACAAAAAGCTCTAATACCAATCGCATTTAATTAACAAAAACAAACAAACAAACATCACATAATGCAATTTTTGACTAGATTTTAAGGAAATCTATCATGATATGCTTCGATTAAAAGATAAAGAAAATTTGCTTTTGAATCACTCCGGGATCATAGCTGTGTTTTTATACGATAAAAACAAGTTCAAATTGGAAATTGTCTCAGAAGGTTACAAAAAGTTCATAGCCAAACAGTGTAATGTCAATTATCTGTATTGGAAGAAAAAAAGTTTAAGACAATTGATTCTTAGAGGAGTTATCAAATACCTGACTCTCAATGATATTAACTTAAGCTTTGAAAATGTTTTAAGAAATAAAAAAGAAGATTTTAATCTACAAGAAAAGCTATTATTTAACCAACTTGACTTTACCTATAAAGGGCAGAGTTTCCAGAATGGATTTTCTGTAATAAATTCTTTATTTTTTAATGGGGACAAAGGAAAGTATTATATCATTCATGAAATTATACCAACAAATGAAAAAAAACACTTTGAAAAAGAATTGGCTCAATTGAAACTGGAAATGGCCACTAATACCTGGTTTAAAAAGAATTATTTTGATTATTCAAGCAAACCTATTGCCATTATAGATCTATATGGAAATATTGTTCATTCAAATAAATTGTTCTTTGAAAAGTTTGTAATAAAAGAAAGAAAAAGAAAATTGAATTTTAATGATCTTGTTATGTCGATGGAAAATCGTTTGATCCTTTATAATGCATTGAGGGGAATTCAGGAAGGTAAAAGCGCTTTAACAAAAATTAAAATAAACATGGATATTCCATATGAAGTAACAATTTCTGAAATACGTAGTAATGAAAAAGAAACTTTGATATCTATATCTTTTGAAGAATATTCCTACACTTCCAAATTAGAAAAAAAGTCTTTAGAAAACAGTTACATAACAGAAGCAATAGAATCGATTCTCAACCTTTATAATAGTGATTTAGACCCCATTGACGTTCTGAATAAAGGAATGGTTTGTATCAACAAAGTAATCGATTCAGATATTTCCCAAAATTACATACCTAGAAATTACGGGTTTGATATCATTTCAGAATTCTGCGCAGATGAAAATAGTAAGCAGATGACAGAAATGAGTGAACCATTTAGTGCCTTGGTCAACCACTTCTTACTGGATTTAAAGATCAAGTATCCAAAAATTTTACATGCAGAATCCTTTAAAAATAATGGTATAAAATCTTATTTCAGCAAAGCTAAAATAAACAGTATGATTATCATTCCTACCATCAAGAAAGAAAAACTTATAGCTGTTTCGTTCTTTGGTTTTGTTGAAAGAAATAACTCAATGGATCTTTCAAAACTAAATCAATATAGTTCTTTGGTGAGAATTTTGATGCATGAAGTTTATCAGGGATTTAATTTAGAGCCTGACATTAGTATATAATTTCATTCTCTATTAGATTAAAAAGTAATACCCTACATCTCTTTTACAATCCGATTTACTTGAAAAGAAAATATGTATATCCGTTTCTTTGCCAGCAAAAGAATTAAAAGACTAAAATTATGTGTAAATGGTCAATTCAAGCAAAATTCATTCCTGCCTTTGCCGGCAGACAGGCTTCCGTCATCAGTCTTACATCCCTAAAGGTATAGAAAGTTGGACTACTGGCATAATTCAGGATAATCATAAAAAAAAACATGAATAACCATTGATATACATTTTTGTATAAATCTGATGTCAATTCTGATTTGCGGAGTTAGCTTAAGTAAAGTTTTTCATTTGAAATAAAATCATCAAATATGCCTCTTTTAAGCCATAATATTCAATATGTTTCAAAAGATATAAACTTGGAGCAAATTCAGACAAATGGTGTTGCAGTTATTGAACTTTCAAACTGCCTAATGGTAGTCGGAAGTCAACTACCTATGGAAAACGTCATTGCTTTACCATTTGATTTTTCAAAAATTCTTTATGCAGGACTTTCCTTCTTGAATCTCAAAGACGGTCATTATAATATCAATTTAGGTTTGCAGTTACAAGATTATTATCAAAACCTAAGAGGATATCAGCTGATTAAGAATGTTAAAAATATAAAATCCATCAATAAATATGAAAAAATAGAGAATCATTTTATTTTAGATAAAATGAAGTTTTTCCCTTCCATTTATGTAATGGCGTATTCTATTTCCCGTGAATTCAATCAAGGTGATCTTATATTGCTCAAATTCAGTAAAAGTAACTTTGAAGGAGTAGCTTTTGAGAAAACTCAACCTAAAGAAAATTTGGCATATGCTGTATCAAAAGGATATCAAAAATTTCATGAAGATTCTTTTACTATCTCCGGCACAAAATCCCTCAAGAAGAGAAAAGAGATAGAAAGTTCCGACTACCTTGCATCCTATATAAAAATGATAAATCAGAGAAAAATATCATCCTTAATTTCAAAATTCAAGCAGACTCCACCTATTCATATTTGTTTTGAACATGACATACATAATAATTACAGAGATTCTATTCTCGAACATATAAAATCTTATCATCCGACAGTTATCCTTAATGATAATTATGAACAAAAAGTAGCAGATCAACTTTTAACACCGCCACTGGAAATTAGCAGTAAAAAATCCGGAAATTTAATTGGAATTGCGGTCCAGGAGAATCAATCCTTCTTATCCAAAACCTTAGACCATGAACTTGAATTAAGTTAATGAATTTGAATACCCTAAAAAAGATAACTTTCGAAATTGTGTAATAAGCAAGTTGATTGGATATCATTATAACAAAACTTTAAAATGGTTTCGCTATAAAAACCTTAAGGGTATATTTAAATCAATTACCATCTCATGGTTTAAGAAATAAGCTTATCATTAATTTTTGATTTTAAGTAAACTCCGTATATTCTTTAATTCAGTAGGCGATTGTAGGAAAAGAAGATTTTAAGTTTTTGAATGCAAACGGCATTAAAGTGTTAAATTTATTGGAATTATATGGCAAACAGCGAAGCAATTCTAAAAGCAATCGGAGAATCATACTTTATTTTGCAAAGTAAGAAAAAAATCAAGGAAGCAATTCCTTCTATATTGTCTGTGCTTGGAAAGGCAACACAAGTAGATCGTGTATATATTTTCCAAAACTTTTTAGGAAATGGGCAAGAAATTCATTTCTCACAAAAATTCGAATGGGTAGCAGATGGGGTAAGTCCACAAATAGATTTTGAGGAACTTCAAAATGTACCCTGGTCAGTATTCCCAATTGTAGCTGAAAGATTAGGAAACAATACCATAATCAACGAAGTTCTCAATGAGGAATCCAATGGCAAGGAATTTTATGATACGATGACAGCTCAGGGAATTTTGTCTTTCCTCTTTATTCCCATCATGGTAGATAATGTGTTTTGGGGGTTTATGGGTTTTGACAACTGTTCCTCAAAAGAAATTTATTCAGATGAACAGGCAGCTGCTTTGCATGCTTTCGCATCCACCTTGGGATACACCATTTTAGCCAATAAACAGAAGAAAAGTATTTTTGAAGCCAAGGAAAGTTATTCATACCTCATCAATAATGTCCACGAGGTGATTTTTAGATTGGACATAAATCATAGATTGACATTCATAAATCAACAATGGGAAAGATTCACCAAAAATCAGGTCAGTGAAACACTTGGGAAGTCTTTCGAGTCAACATTCAAAAAGCCTTATAGAAATAAAATAACATCTCAACTTGAAAGGCTTTCTAAAGGTCTGGAACACGAGGTGATATTTGAAGCCGAATTACTTGATGCATTTGCCGATGCTTCTTGGGTAAAAGTCCAAGCAAAATCACAAAACACCCGTTCTACTGAAATTTTTGAGGGAATCACAGGATCAATTATCAACATCACAAGGGAAAAAGAAGTGTTAGCGAAGCTTGAAGAAAGCGTAGCTGAAAAAAACGCCATAATTAATTCTGTTAAAGATATCTTATATACATTTTCCGGTGATTTAAAAAACGTATTATTTGTATCAGACAACTTGGAACTTTTTGGTATTGAGAAGAAAAAATATGTGGAGATTAAAGATTATTGGCTCCAAATAATTCATCCTGAAGATAAAGAATTAGTGGACAATGAGCTCAAAAAGCTATTTCAAATAGGAGTATTCGATGCTGTGTACAGAATCAAAAATGAAGTTGGTAAAATAATTTGGGTTCAGAATAAAGCATGGGCGGTTAAAAATAAGGATGGAAAATTCATTAAAATCCACGGAAGATATACCGACGTCACCGAACTTAAAACCAAAGAACTTAAGTTAAAAAGCAGCGAAGACTCTCTTCAAAAGCTCAACGACCTTTTACAGGCTGTGAATGATACGCAATTAAGCTATAATCTTGAAGATGATTTTAGGTCACCATTAGACACCCTTCTAATTAAAATACTAGGAATAACAGGAAGTAAATTTGGCTTTATTGGAGAAGTATTATATGATGAAAACGATTCACCTTATCTAAAAACACATACCATTACCAATATCTCATGGTCTGAAGAAACTGAAAAATTCTATCAAAATAATTTTCGGGTTGGCATTGAATTTAGAAATCTCAATACCTTGTTTGGGGAATCCTTAAAAACAGGGAAGCTGGTTATTTCCAATGAGCCACAAAAAGATACTAGAGCAACAGGAACGCCCCACGGACATCCTCCCCTCAATAAATATATGGGAGTTCCAGTTTATAAAGGGGAAGAATTTTTGGGTTTGATGGGATTTGCAAATAAAGAAACGGATTACACAGAGGCAGACTTAAATCTATTGCGTCCGTTGATTTCCGGATATGCAAATTTGATTAAATCAATTCGGATTCAAAGACAAAAGAAAGAGGCCGATAAACTCAGAATACAGGCTGATGAAAAATACAAATTACTTTCTCAAAACACAGGTGATATCATTGCTTTGCATGGGTTGGATCTAAGATTCGAATATGTTTCACCCTCCATAGAAAAAGTGCTGGGTTTTATACCAGAAGATTGTATTGGCAAGACACCGGCTGAGTTGTTTAAAGTTAAACAGTTAAAGGACTCCCTGGCCCAATCTACTGGCAATACAATAACTGTTATGGTTCATCACCATAAAATAACAAAAGCTCCGGTAATTCTTGAAACTTTGATCACTCCTTTAAAAAATATGGATGATGTAGTTTATTCTTACATGGCAACTTCCAGAGATGTAACCGAGAGGGAGTTGGTACTGGATGAGTTAAAAGAATCTTTAGCCAGAGAACAAGAACTTAGCCAGTTGAAATCCAGGTTTATTTCCATGACATCTCACGAATTCAGAACCCCTTTAGCCACCATCATGAGTAGCACTGAGATCTTGGAAATGCTTCTTGAACAACTCGACAATCCAGCACTTAAAGAAAAGACAAATACACATTTGGATAGAATCAACAATCAGATAAAAAGACTGACTGGAGTGATTAGCAATTTGCTGGTTCTAGAGAAAAGCAGTCAAGATAAAATCATTGTTATCAAAGAGGAAATTTCAATAAAACATTTTCTGAAATCTCTAATAGAAAATAACTATCGCGAAAATGAACTTAAAGTGGAGTTAATTCTTCCTGAAAAAGATTTATTGTTGAAAATAGATACCTCATTATTCTCACATATCATGAATAATTTGATAGACAATGCAATCAAATATTCCAAGAATTCCGAAAAAAGCCCGGAGATCCGATTAGAATACCAGACAAATACTTTTTCAATTATAGTAAAAGACTTTGGAATTGGAATCCCGAAAGAAGATCAGAAATATATTTTTGGTTCCTTTTTTAGGGCAAAAAATGTCAACACCATCAAAGGAACAGGCTTGGGCTTGAATATTGTCAAGGAATTTGTTGAAAAACTTGATGGTCAAATCTCTTTTAAAAGTATTGAAAACGAAGGAACAGAATTTATCGTTAATTTGCCTCATGAAAATTAAGCTCTTATTGGTTGAAGACGAAAAAGAATTACAGGAAAACTTAAAGGATATCCTCGAAATTCATGATTTCGAGGTGATTGTTGCAGATAACGGTTTAATCGCTTTACAGCAACTTGAATCTCATGATAATTTTGATTTGGTCGTATCAGATATTCTGATGCCGAAGATGGATGGTTTTGAACTGTTATCAAAAGTAAGAAATGAGCTCAAAATGATTAATCTTCCTTTTATTTTCTTAACTGCAAAAGCAGAAAAAGAAGATTTACGAAAAGGTATGGAATTCGGAGCAGAAGATTACCTTACCAAACCAGTCGCATCTAAGGACCTAATCAATGCAATAAATACAGCTATCAATAAAAAAAATAAAAGGGACGAGTGGATTAAATACCGAATTGATGGAGTTTTAAAAGAGGAAAGAAATGTCAAATACCATGAATTAAGAACTCCCTTATTTGGAGTTATGTCCATTCTAGAACTCCTGACATCTTCGATAGAGGCTTTTGATATTAACCAGATCAAAGAACTCCTGACCAAAGCTCATGAGTCATCCCGGCGTTTAAATGAAAGTTTATTGAATTTAGCCAGATACGGTAATCTTTCAGTAATCATTCCCAAAAAGGAGGATATTATTTCCATACATGATAAAGTAAAGTGGATCTTACACTTATCAGGTAAAGGTCATGATTTAGAAATTCTTGCTGATGATTTTTCTGTGCATTTTGATCCTGAGTTTCTTGATATTATTTTAAATGAATTAATTAATAATGCTAAAAAATTCGCTTCAGATCAACACTTTAAAGTGACACTTAAAGAGCAAAAAATAATTTTTTCAAACAGACAAAATTTTTTCGACAATGCTCAAGAAGTGAAAATCCTACCTTTTTCCCAGATTAAAAGAAATTATTTTGAACAACAGGGCCTCGGGTTAGGACTTTTTCTAAGTCAAGCCTATGCCCACATGCATGATGCTGAAATTACAGCAAGAATCGATAATGATTTAAATTTTGTAGTTGAATTTAAATTTGAAAGATATTCCCTTTTTAATTCCAAATAATGAAATAAAACGCGCCAAAAATGCCACTTTCCTATTTACAATGCTAAGTCATTATTTTATCAAGAATAAAATGATACAATACAGATAGTTCCAAAGGCTTGTTCAATGTGAGTTCAAACAAATGCTTCCATCCATCAATATCAGCTAAATTTCCTGCAGTAATCGCTATCACAGGAATATGAGGACGGATAGTCTTTATATTTTGGGCAAGCTCTATACCATCCATGATTGGCATCATGATATCGGTAATCACAAGATCATAAGTAAGTGGACTTTCATTAAAAAGATTCCAAGCCTCTTGACCATTATATCCTACTGTAACATTAAATCCCTTTTTAGAAAAGTAGTTAGATAGAACTAAATTAATAATTTGATCGTCTTCCGCTATCAATATTCTCATTTTCTTGATAAAATTATTTTTTTTATAATATTTATCAAATTTATTTATTTTTTTCATTATAATTTAAAAAAAGTAATATTTAAATTTTAAATATTTGAATCAATGGTTATACACAGCTAAGAAAAAAATGATAACAAGCATTTCGGTGGTCTCTCTAATATATCTTTTAGGAATGAATATCGCACACACTATATTACTACTTAATATATGAAGCATTCATTTTTCACCTATAAAGCCACTCATCTTTTACCCATATCCAAATCAAACTTGAATAAATACCTAGCATCCTACATATTTGAAGGGTCTTATTTTTGATTAAATACATTTATGTTGTACCGACAAAAATCTTCAAAATCAAGACCTGTTTCAAGCTTCAGATCCTGGAACATTGATTCGCTTTCAGAATAACCACAACACGTCACATAATAACTAAGAGATTTATTTTCTCCTTCTTTTATAATCAAATGTTTAAGATAATTAATTCTCTTACTGCGCTTAAGTTCGAAAAAAGATTGTTGGTACAATTCGTTCAACACTTCATTGATCAGTTTTTGATTACTACCTGCCATTTCTTCTAAAAGTGCCAAACTAAAATTCGGATAAGTGTACACTGACTCCGTTTCAATCAAATGGTCAAGTCTATTAGCAAGAGTTATCTTTTTTTTGGGCGTTACCCAAAATGAGAAAAACCGTATAAAATTCATAAGAACACAAGTATTTAATAATAAGATCCCAAAATATGAAGATCTCAAAAAAGGTTTAAGCTTACTATAGATGAAAACCTAATCAGCAATAAAAATTGATCAAAGTATTTCAAGTAAGATCAATTTACTTCTTTTCATTTTTCTTTATCTGAACATCTTTTCTGATTTCTTGAACCAAATTTTTGATATCCATCAGTCCTTTTCGAAGCCTGGTACCTGCAGCCATATTATCCATATCATAGAATTTGCTATAGTCTGATTTAAGACTTTGAACCATTTCAGTTAGTTTATTGAAATCTGTCATTTTATTAATTGTTATGAGTTGATTGATATATTTTTTTTATTTTGATTTTATCAAGAGAGGGAATTCGCCACCTTTTTCATTCTTAAAATCCGCTAACATCGATTCAATATTTGTATAACCAGTAAACGTAGCATATTCCCTTAGACTCAAAGAGGCGCCAAATTCACAGAATAAATGATTCAAATAGCCTACTCTAGCAGACCTAAGCCATAATTCAAAAGATACATTGTACTTTTCAAAAAAGTATTGCTGTATAAACTCTTCATTCAAACCTGTTTCCTCTTTTAGATAATTAACAGTAAAGTTGTGAAATAAGTATCTATGCTCCACTTCAATTAAT
>NZ_REBN01000150.1 GCF_007692705.1 Mongoliibacter sp. | reverse complement strand
GATCCAGCAGTTTTAAAACCATTGAAAGAATTAAGGATACTGGATTTAAGTAGTACAGGTGTGGATGATTTAAGAGATATGTCTAACCTGACTGAAATTGAAGAATTAAATCTTGCCGGCACTAATATAAAGGTTTTAAGGGGTTTGGAAGGGTTTATTAACCTCAAGGTCTTAGATATTTCCAATACTAATGTGAGGTCTCTGAAACAAATCCAAAGCTTGGGAAGTCTGAAAAAACTTACTTGTTTCAATACTAGGATCAATAAGAGGACAGTAGATAATTTCAGAAAGCAGAACCCTGACTGTGATGTGCTTTATTATTAGAAGGAAGAAATAAGAACAAAGAGACAATAAGCGAGAACCGAGTGGTAAATGGTTTAGGCTTCGCGATGTAAATAGATATATGCCCCTGCCTACCGGCAGGCAGGTTCGGCGATATATTGGGAGCGTCATTTCATGAAAATAAGCATTTGTTGAAAGTGTCAAGTAAAATCAGGACGTGACACTTATTTCTAAACTCTCTGATCTAAACTTAAGAATCTCGTTTCTAGCCTCTAGACTGGCGCCTCTCGTTTTTCGCTTCTCTCTACCTTTTCAGCGTAAGCACCTGCTCTAAACTCATTCTAAGAATTTCACCCATATTATTGCACTTTAGGAATGCTTCATTTTTATAATGTTTTGAAAGATCCTTTTTAAGACTTTCGATATTTTCCGGAAGAGAAATAACATCTCTTTCCATACTTTCAAGAATGTCTTCGATTTCCATCGGAGAACTTTTGAGCCTAGTAGCAATCAATGCTCTTTCTTCCCTTTGGTACTGTAGCATGGATTCAGGGGTGATGTGCTTGACACCTAATTGAATCAAGGCATTGTTCTGTTTGAAATACTGCGGAAGATAAATGGATTTTTTGCCCTCGTATGATTGCTGATCAAAATCTATTGCTCTAATTCTATAATGAGTTTCCTCAAAATCGGGAGTGACATCAATTACGAAATTAGAAGAATGCATATCTCCAAGAAGTCTTACAAAACACCTTTCATTGAACTTGACGAATTCTTTTGCAAGTCTGATAGGATTCATCAAGGGATCGTTAATCTGTTGCCTCATAAACTGTTCACCGGGGATGCCTGCAATGTGTTCCTCAATCAAGGTGTTTTCGTGAACCAGGTAACTAATTCTATTTGGAGAAAGTAAATGTTCAAGCTCAAGTCCATATACCCTTGAGGCATCAGCATTTTTGACGTAGAAGTAATCAAAGTTGTCATTTATTCTATTGACAATCCGTACTCGAAATGGCTGGGTATTTCCATAAATACACAAATCAATCCTATCTACATAAAGGTGCTTCATGACAGACATGTCTCCTTCAGCTTTCAGCAAAGCATAAATGTTTTTGACATTGTAGTGAATTTCTTCCATATCTGACTCGGAATAGAAGACGGTTTCCCACAGCGTGTCATTTCCTTTGAAATCATAAAGGGGGATTGAGCTGTTATAGCGCAAAAGATCATTGTAATGGATGGGGAAACCCACCTCTCGTCCATATTTCTGGAGAAATCTTCTAAGCTCCAGGCTTATGGGGTAAACTACTTTTTTTTTACTGATAAGCGCCATTGACTTGTATCTTTAGGAAGAAGCCATTTCCTTCTCTTTTTTACTCAGGTACCTGTCAAATATAAAAGGCCCGAAAGGTAGCACTGAAGCAATTAAAGCGAATAGTGTTTTAGGGAAATCCCACCCTACTTTTTTTGCAGTAGGAAAAACCACATATATGTAAATGACAAATAAGACTCCGTGTGCCCAGCCTACGTAGGTGACAGCTAATGGAATGTCTAGCATGTATTTCATAGGCATAGCTATGAAAAGAAGTAACAAAAATGAAATACCTTCTATGATACTGATCACTTTAAATCTTTTGAGCCACTTGGCTTTTTCTATTTCCTGAGTCATGTTATTTATTGGTAATGTTGAAAAGGATCTGTAATTCAGTCCATAAGGCTCTTTTTAGACTTTTATTTTCTGCTATTGTTTTAAGGTCATCTGCGAAAAGGTATTCAGTTCCTTCCTCTTGAAGGATGATGTAGTTTTTCTTTTTTAAGCCGATGATGTCATGGTGTATATTTCCAAAAACAATGATTTTGTTCGGTGACATGTTTAAAAGATAATCCGGTGCCACCAGGTTTAAGTTCATGTCACTGCAAAGGGCGACATCTTTGAGGGAACAATTGACTGCATTGAGTATATTGAATAAAAGGTCATGGAGTTCTTTTTCTAGTTCCTTACCTTCAAAAACTACAAGAATTCCTTTTTCAAAACCTCCTTGGTATGTCAACTCCAGTTTTTCCTCCTCATCATCGACCGAGGTGGGTTCCGAGACATTGTTTTCATTTGCGTCTTCAAAATCATATTGACTTTTTAAGACTTTCGTATCCTCAGGCAATAGGTAAATTTCCTGATCCAGAAACAGGCTTAAATGGTGCAAGCTTTGTTTTTCCATGTGCCTAAATTCACTAAAAATTTGTGGCTTTCCAAGGCTAATCTTGACCTTAAAGAAGAAAATACCGGTAAAACAGAAGTTGCTGGATTACCGGAATAAAATTATTTTTTTGCAATGGATTTATCATCGAGATCAAAAATCGACCTCAACTCAACAGCATCTTTTGGATCCATCCTCTTGGCTAATACAAGTCTTAACTGTCTTCTTCTAAGGGCACCATCATAAAGTTCAACTTCTTCTGGTGTACTTGCAATGACTTCTGGCACTTCTATAGGCCTGCCGTTTTGATCAACTGCCACGAAGGTGAAAAATGCCCTATGGGTTTGGATCTTTTTATTTGCAGGAATATCCTCAGCCCAAACTTCAATAAAGACTTCCATTGAGGAATTAAATGCTCTGGTAACCTGTGCTTTAAGAGTCACTACATTGCCAAGAGCAATAGGGTGCTTGAAAGAAATGCTGTCTGCCGCTGCTGTTACTACAATCCTATTGGAGTGTTTTTGTGCGGCAATTGCTGCCACGATATCAACCCAGTGCATCAATTTACCCCCCATTAAGTTGTTAAGGGTATTGGTGTCATTAGGAAGGACCATTTCGGTCATTACTACTTGGGATTGGCTTGCTTGCTTTTTCTTAGTCATAAAACTTTATTTTATGTAAAAATACAAAATAAATTCTTTTTTACATTGAAAATTAGACCTTAAATCAATATAATATTCCGTTATCTCCAGCCTTCAGCTCCAAGAAGTGGCACAAAAGCAAAGTTGTCGAATTCCTCTTTCACTATTTTTATGCTTGTTTTTTTGGTGAGTTTAAGCATTTTTTGTGTTCGTCGATCACCAACTGGGATGACCAGTATTCCTCCAATAGCCAATTGTTTTAATAGGGAATTGGGTACAACTGGAGCTCCAGCTGTCACTAGTATTTTGTCAAAAGGAGCCTGAGATGGTAATCCTTGAGAACCGTCTCCGAAGTAAAAATGAAGATTGATTCCTAATTTGGTCAGGAATTTCTTGGTTCTCTCAAATAGTTTTTTCTGGTATTCTATAGTATGCACTTCTGCCCCTAATATATGTAATATAGAACCCTGATAACCAGATCCTGTACCAATTTCTAATACTTTATCTCCAGGCTTTACTTGCAATAATTCCGTTTGAAAAGCTACGGTATAAGGTTGTGAAATAGTCTGTCCTTCGCCTATCGGGAAGGCCTTATCTTCATATGCATGTGAGCCTAGGGCTGTATCAAAAAAGAAATGTCGGGGGAGGGTGTTGATGGCATTCAATACGGCTTCGTCTTTAATTCCTTTCCTCTTTAGGATTTTCACTAATTCTCTTCGTTGACCTTTGTGGCGGTAGCTGTCGTCTAAATTCAACATGCAGGTTTGGGGCTTTAGAAACTTTTATTTGGATTGCTAAGTTAAGGGATAAATTGGCTTAATTTGAGCATTAGAAGGAAGTACATTGCTTTCCTTCTGAATCATTGCAATTTATTTTCTGAAAAATGTTTACCGGAATTATAGAAACAATCGGGACTGTCCAAAATATAACAAAAGAAGGCAGTAACTTTCATATTGACATTCATTCAACCATTACCAATGAGTTGAAAATAGACCAATCTGTCTCCCATAACGGAGTTTGCCTTACGGTGGTCGGTATAGAAGGAGAAAATTATAGGGTAACCGCAA